>NZ_JBJGXV010000029.1:0-79567 GCF_045447295.1 Pseudomonas sp. O39 | reverse complement strand
GTGCTCTGTATTAGTATTATGCTGTGTAGTGTGTGGCTGTATTAGGTGGTCCATGTGTTGTAGTTGTTGGCTTCATGATATTTGGTGGTAATTGTAATGCAGTGCTTACATGCTGATTGGTTTGTTGATGGAGGCTCTCCTAGAGCCTTCTGCTCTGCCGATGAGAGTAGTTTGTGAAAAGTAACGTGGTGGGGCGATATGTATGAACTCATACATGGAGGCTCCACATGCTTCGTCATCCTGAAAATACAAATCTGAATCTTTATTTCGCCCCAACCTTTGCTGGTAGACCGTTGCTGGTTAGTAGTGCTCCTTTCATTCGCGAGTATTTACATCGTCTAGATGAGACGATTAAAAATTCCATCGAGCAGTACTCCCGGGTGTTTGCCTTTAGGGTGGACCTTCGTCTACCTGCCAACATCCAATTGCCTGCGTGTGCTTACACGAATCAAGTGATTGATCGCTTCATCGGATCCTTTAAAGCCAAGATTCGGCATAACCGCAGGATGGCGCTCATCAGTAATCCCAAAGCTCATGCCTGCGAAGTTCGGTACGTTTGGGCGCGTGGTGTTGAACACCATCGGACAGGGGAATGCTTGAGATGCCCGCAATAGCTAGGCTATCGGCAGGATTCTTAGATGGGATAGGATTATTTAGGACAATTAAAAAGCCGGCTTGTGGCCGGCTTCTCGGGGACTGCTTCAGCTTGTTTTTGACAAACCTCACCAGCCTTCAAATCGCTCAGCCCACATCACGTCTGGCTGAATAGTAGGGGCATCAGCGGGAACTCCTCCGCATCGCCAGGCAGGATAGATAGCGCAAAGCCACCCCCTGCCAAATGTGCGGCGCATGATACCCACATTCATTTCAAATGCCTACCTCCGGGTCCGATTTAGAGCCTTCCCAGCCCAGCAGGTGTTCGTCCAGTGGCACCGGTCGGCGGTTGTTGAGGGTGGACCACCAGAACACCCAGCCCACGATCTCGAAGTTCTGTTCGAAGCGTTGCTCGTGGGTGAGGTATTCGTCGGGGTGTTCGCTGGCGTTGTGGCTGCGCATGCGCAGGCCACCGCCGGGGCGGTTGTAGAGGTATTTGATGCGCAGCATGCCGTCGTGTTCGACGGCGTAGATTTCGCCGTCGGTGATTTGGCTGCGGCCGCGGTCGATGGCGAGGGTGGCGCCTTGTTGGATGATGTCGATCATGCTGTTGTCGACCATGTAGGCGCCTACGGCACGGTCGGGGTTTACGTTGAGGGTGTCGAGGGTGTGCAGGGAGACGCGGATGCGCTCGGTGGAGGTGAAGGTGGGGTGGAGGGCGATCTCCACGTCGATTTTTTCCGGGAGGCAGGCGGGGCCTGTGAGGTATTTGCCGCTGTCTTCGCGGGTGCGCAATCCTTTGGCGGTGTCCGGGCCTTCCAGCAGGAAGTTGGCCGGTGGGTGTTTGAGGCCTTCGCCGGTGCGTAGCCAACGGCTGGAGACGCAGAGCAGTTCTGCGATCTCGTTGAGTCGGCCCATGGGCACGCCGCGTTTGAACCAGTTGTTCACGTGTTGAGGCGTGACACCGCGGTTCTTGGCGAAGTCGGAGGCGGAAAGATGAACTTCCCGTAATAACGCTTTTAGTCGATCACCTGATGTATTCATAAACGCAGAGTTTACTGGCCGGAAAAATACATCAAATAAACTATGCGTTGAATTGCGCGTGTAGGGATTTGCTTAGTTGTAGTCCGATATTTCAGTGTTTTAATTTCTTTAAACGCTGCGCATTAAACATTGAACTTTGAGTTTAATTTTTCCCACAAAAAAAAGCCCCGAATAGTCGGGGCTTTTTTGATTGCCGGGGCAATGAGGAGCGGGTATCAGCCTTTGTAGGCAGCGACCGACTTCATGATCTCGGCGCGGGCGGCGTCTGCGTTGCCCCAACCGTCGATCTTCACCCATTTGCCTTTTTCGAGGTCTTTGTAGTTCTCGAAGAAGTGCTTGATCTGTTCCAGCAGCAGTGGCGGCAGGTCAGTGTATTCCTTCACGTCCACGTACAGCTGGGACAGCTTGTCGTGGGGTACCGCGATAACTTTGGCATCGCCGCCGCCGTCGTCGGTCATGTTCAGGATGCCGACTGGGCGCGCGCGAATCACCGAGCCTGGGGTAACCGGGTAAGGGGTTACAACCAGCACGTCGAGGGGGTCACCGTCGTCAGCCAGGGTGTTCGGGATGAAACCGTAGTTGGCCGGGTAGAACATCGGGGTGGCCATGAAACGGTCAACGAACAGGCAGTCGCTGTCTTTGTCGATTTCGTATTTGATCGGCGCGTGGTTGGCCGGAATTTCGATGGCGACGTAGATGTCGTTCGGCAGGTCTTTGCCAGCCGGAATCTTGCTGTAGCTCATTGGGCGTTGCCCCCGTAGTTGGCCATGGAACATGGCCGGATTGGCCTAAAAGTGGCGGCGATTATAGGCATATTCTGACGCCGACGCTATGCGTCAGACGTCGTGTGGCGCGTGGCGTTCAGTCTGATAGCGGGCGTCGCTGGCTTGCAGTTGGGTCAGGCGGGCCAACGGGTCCTGCCGATAAAAGCGGCTCAGTTGCGCGTACACCTGGGGATAAGTGCTGACCAGTAAATCCGGGGCGCTGAAAAAATACTCGCTGGTGACCGCAAAGAACTCCGCCGGGTTTTCGGCGGCGTAGGGGTCGATCTCGGTGTCGGCGTGCGGGTTGGCATCCAGCTGACGGTTGAGGTCGTCAAAGGCGCTTTGCATCACGCGGGCCCATTCCTGCACGCGCATGTCGTGGTGCAGCGGTGGCAGGCCGTTGGCGTCGCCGTTGAGCATATCGAGCTTGTGCGCCAGCTCGTGGATCACCAGGTTGTAGCCTTCCCATTGGCCGCTGGCCAACACGCCGGGCCAGGCGAGGATCACCGGGCCCTGTTGCCAGGCTTCGCCGCTGTGTTCGCCATCCCATTCGTGCTCGACGCCGCTGGCATCGCGATGGCGCTGCGGGCTGAGGAAGTCGTCGGGGTACAGCACGATTTCGTGGAAACCCTGGTACCAATCGAGGTCGCCGAGGTTCATCAGCGGCAATTGCGCCTGGGCGGCGAGCAGCAGGCGTTGTTCCTGGTGCAGGTCGACGCCGGGCAGGGCGGTGAGGTGTTTTTCGCTGAGGAACACCACGCAGGCTTCACGCAGCCACTGGTCTTGCTCGGCGCTGATGCCGTCGAGGAAGGTCAGGTGGTGGCGCACCCGTTGCCAGGTGTCATCGGCAATCGGGTGCTTGGCCAGCAGGCGCCGGCGACGCCAGGCGCTGAGGGACCACATCGCGGGTTACTGCGGCTTGGCTTCGGAGGAGTTGCGGCCAAAGCGGCTGCGGAATACGCCAATGATCATCGGCACCAGCGACAGCAGGATGATGAACACCACCAACAGCGACAGGTTTTTCTTGATAAACGGCACGTTGCCGAAGAAGTAGCCCAGGGTTACCAGGCCACCGACCCACAGGATGGTGCCGAACACGCTGAAGCCGAAGAAGCGCGGGTAGGGCATTTTGGCGATACCGGCGACGAACGGCGCAAAGGTGCGCAGGATCGGCAGGAAGCGCGCCAGGGTCACGGTTTTGCCGCCGTGCTTGTCGTAGAAGTCGTGAGTTTTTTGCAGGTAGTCGCGGCGGAAGATTTTCGAGTTCGGGTTACTGAACAAGCGTTCCCCGGCCGTTCGCCCAATGACGTAGTTGGTGCTGTCGCCGAGGATCGCCGCCAGCATCAGCAAGCCGCCCAGCAATATCGGGTCCATGCCGCCGCCTGCTGCGACAGCGCCGGCGATGAACAGCAAGGAATCACCCGGCAGGAAGGGCATGACCACCAGCCCGGTTTCGCAAAAAATGACCAGGAACAGAATGGCGTAAATCCACACTCCGTAGTTTCTCACCAGCATGTCGAGGTACACGTCGAGATGCAGGATCAGGTCGAGCGGGTTGAAATCCATGGATGGCACCTGTGTGAATGGCCCGGCTCAGCAGGCCAGTGCGGGGGCTACGGGTAAGTAAGGCTACAAGTGTATGCCGTATTTCTTACGACCTTGAAGGGTCGGCATTATACGGATTGAGAGGTGAAAAGCGTGTTGGTTTTGTAGCGGGGGATGTCGTGGGTATTCCGGGCATGCTCGCTCTTAAAGATGACTCAGGTCTAAATGTGGGAGCTGGCTTGCCTGCGATAGCAGAGTGTCAGTCAACACAGTGCCGGCTGGCCCACCGCTATCGCAGGCAAGCCAGCTCCCACAAGGGATCAGCTGCGTTCTCTCAGTCTTCGCTGATCGGCAACACGTAGTTCTTGAACTCCGTGTCTTCACGAAACCCGATCGACTCGTAAGTCTTCTGCGCCACGTCATTGTTACTGCTGGTCGACACCCGCAGCCGCACCGCATGGGTTTCCTTGGCCATTTTTTTCGCCGTGCGCATCAGGTTATCCGCCACCAATTGCCGGCGGGCGTCTTCAGCCACGTAGATGTCGTTGAGGATCCATACCCGTTTCAGCGACAGCGACGAAAAGCTCGGGTACAGCTGGCAAAACCCAAGCAGTCGCTTGTCGTCGTCATCGGCCAGGGCCAGGTAGATCACCGACTCCTTTCGGCGCAGGCGCTTTTCCAGAAAGGCCCGCGACGAGTCCGGGAAGGGCAAAGCCCCGTAGAACTCGCGGTATTTGACGAACAGTGGCGTCAACAGGTCCAGGTGTTCCAGGGTCGCTTGAGTAATCCGCATGCCAGGCCTCAACTTCCAAAGGGGTATGACCACACAAGCGGCCGTGACTGGATGCTGCCTAATGGTGAAAAAAAGTGCAATCGCGCTGCTATTGGTCATCCGGTGGGCTGAGTAGGAAATTGCCTTTCATCAGGTCGGGATCATCGGATTCGAGGGTCATAACCTGCGCCTCGTCCTTGAGATTGACCCCTGACAGCTGCCGACGACACGCCTCTTTCATCAAGTACAGCAGGCGATGCGCGGCCATGCCGTAGCTCAACCCCTCAAGGCGCACATTGGAGATGCAGTTGCGATAGGCGTCGGTCAGGCCGACCTTGGGGTTATAGGTGAAATACAGGCCCAGGCTGTCCGGCGAACTGAGCCCCGGGCGTTCGCCGATCAGGATCACCACCATCTTGGCGCCGAGTAACTGGGCGACTTCATCGGCGACCGCCACACGGCCTTGTTCCACCAGAATCACGGGCGACAAGGACCAGCCTTCGGCGTGGGTCTGTTCCTCCATGCGTGTAAGAAACGGCAACGTATGTTTATGCACAGCCAGTGCCGACAGGCCATCGGCTACCACGATGGCCAGGTCTACGCCGCCAGGGTTGGCAGCGGCGTAGTCGCGCAGGCGTTGCGCCGACTCATCGCTCAAGCGGCGCCCCAGGTCCGGGCGTTGCAGGTACATATGGCGGTCAACCGCAGCGCTGTGCAGCAACAGGCTCTCACGCCCGCGTTCGGCCATTTGGCCGCCCAGGCCCGCAGCGTCGAAGGGCAGGTGCACCGCGTCGCGCGCCTGGGCGTGGGCGAACTGGAAATCCAGCTGCGCGCTGGTGGGGATGCTGGTGCCGGTGCGGCCCAGGGCAATGCGCGCCGGGGTCAGGCGGCGCAGTTCCAGCCACGGATTATCAGGCAGTTCTACTTGCACGGGCGGCTCCTTCATCCCAATTGCTTCAAGGCGTGGCGAAACGCCGGTGGCAGGCTGTTGCCGAAGTGCACTTTGCCGTCGGCTTGCGTGAAGATGCCCATTTTCGCCAGCCACTGTTCAAATTCCGGTGCCGGCTTTAAACCCAATGTTTGACGGGCGTACAGGGCGTCGTGGAACGAGGTGGTCTGGTAGTTGAGCATGATGTCGTCGGAGCCGGGGATGCCCATGATGAAGTTGATCCCGGCCACGCCCAGCAGGGTCAGCAGGGTGTCCATGTCGTCCTGGTCGGCTTCGGCGTGGTTGGTGTAGCAAATGTCGCACCCCATCGGCACGCCGAGCAGCTTGCCGCAGAAGTGGTCTTCGAGGCCGGCGCGGATAATCTGCTTGCCGTTGTACAGGTACTCGGGGCCGATAAACCCTACGACGGTGTTCACCAGGAACGGTTTGAAATGCCGCGCCACGGCGTACGCACGGGTTTCACAGGTTTGCTGGTCAACGCCAAAGTGCGCGTTGGCCGACAAGGCGCTGCCCTGGCCGGTTTCGAAATACATCAGGTTCTGGCCCAAGGTGCCGCGATTCAAGCTCAAGCCCGCCTCGTAACCTTCTTGCAGCACGCTGAGGCTGATGCCGAAACTGGCGTTGGCGGCCTCGGTGCCGGCAATCGACTGAAACACCAGGTCCAGCGGCACGCCACGGTTAATGGCCTCGATGGAGGTGGTGACGTGGGTCAGCACGCAGGCCTGGGTCGGGATTTCGTAGCGCTGGATGATCGCGTCGAGCATCTCCAGCATGGCGCAGATCGAGGCGATGCTGTCGGTGGCCGGGTTGATGCCGATCATGGCGTCGCCGTTGCCGTAGAGCAGGCCGTCGAGAATGCTCGCGGCGATGCCCGCCGGTTCGTCCGTAGGATGGTTGGGCTGCAGGCGGGTCGACAGGCGCCCGCGCAGGCCCATGGTGCCGCGAAACTGAGTGACCACGCGGATCTTCTGCGCGACCAATACCAGGTCCTGCACGCGCATGATCTTGGAGACGGCGGCGGCCATTTCCGGTGTCAGCCCGGGCGCCAGGGCGCGTAGGCTTTGTTCGTCGGCCGCGTCACTGAGCAGCCAGTCACGCAGGCCGCCGACGGTCAGGTGGCTGACCACGCTAAACGCCTGTTTATCGTGGGTGTCGATGATCAGCCGCGTGACTTCGTCGCTTTCGTAGGGGATCAGCGCTTCTTCCAGGAAGTGTTTCAACGCAATGTTCGCCAGCGCCATCTGCGCGGCCACCCGCTCGCCGTCGTTCTGCGCGGCCACACCGGCCAGGAAGTCTCCGGAACGTGCGGGGCTGGCCTTGGCCATCACGTCCTTGAGGCTGTCAAAGCGGTAGGTTTGAGCACCCACCGCGTGGGAAAAGCTTGCCATACAGTGTCTCCTTGGCGACGCGGGCAGGCTGTGAGTAAAGCGCCCGCGTCGAGGTTTACGGCAGTTAGTGCAAGGCGGCCTCTGCGGCCTGGATCGCCGCGAATTCCTCTTCCGGCGTGCCTGCTACCAAGTGATGCCGGCTGTAGAAAGCAAAGTAAGCAATTAATACTCCATAGATGATCGCAGCGCCAATCACCACCCGTGGATCCACCAGAAAGCCCGCCACCACGGCCACGCACGCCAGCACCAGCGCCACGCCGGAAGTGAAAATGCCGCCCGGTGTGCGGTACGGACGGTCCATTTTGGGGCGACGGATGCGCAACGTGATGTGCGCGGCCATCATCAGCACGTAGGAAATGGTTGCGCCAAACACCGCCACCAGGATCAGCAAGTCACCCTGGCCGGTCAGCGACAAGCCAAAACCGATGATGCCGGGGATCACCAACGCGAGCACTGGCGCTTTGCTTTTGTTGGTTTGGGACAGTTTGCGCGGCAGGTAACCGGCACGGGACAAGGCGAAGATCTGCCGCGAATAGGCGTAGATAATCGAGAAAAAGCTCGCGATCAATCCCGCCAGGCCGACCAGGTTGACGAAGCCGCCCATCCAGGTTGAACCGCCGTAGGAGAGTGCCAGTGCTTCAACCAGCGGGTTGCCTGATTTGATCAGCGCGTAAGTCCCCGCGCCACCCGGTGCAATCACCAGAATCAGCAGGGCAAAACTGGTCAGCACCACAATGGCGCCAATCAGGCCGCGTGGCAGGTCGCGTTTAGGGTTTTTGGTTTCTTCAGCGGCCAATGGCACGCCTTCGACTGCAAGGAAAAACCAGATTGCATAGGGAATCGCCGCCCACACACCGACGTAGCCGAACGGCAGGAACGTGCTGGCGCCCTTGGCCTCGGTCACCGGAATATCCAGCAAGTTGGCGACGTTGAAGTGCGGCACCATCGACACCAGGAACACGCCCAGGGCAATCGCGGCGACGGCGGTAATCACAAACATCAACTTCAAGGCTTCGCCCACGCCGAAGATGTGGATGCCGATAAAGATGATGTAAAACGCCAGGTAAATCATCCAGCCGCCAATGCCGAACAGCGACTCGCAATAAGCGCCGATGAACACCGCGATGGCGGCGGGGGCGATGGCGTATTCGATCAGGATGGCGGTGCCCGTGAGGAACCCGCCCCAAGGGCCAAAAGCGCTGCGGGCAAAACCGTAGCCGCCGCCGGCGGTGGGGATCATCGAAGACAGTTCAGCCAGGGAAAAGCACATGCACAGGTACATGGTGGCCATGAGCAAGGTGGCGAGGAACATGCCGCCCCAGCCACCCTGGGCCAGGCCGAAGTTCCAGCCGGCGTAGTCGCCGGAGATAACATAGGCAACGCCAAGGCCGACTAACAGCACCCAGCCGGCGGCGCCTTTTTTAAGTTCGCGTTGTTGGAAGTAGTCGCTGCCGACTTTTTCGAAGTCGACGGAAGAGCCAGTGGGTTCGCTAGGCATAGGGAAGTACCTTCCATTGTTATTGTTCTAATTCGGCATCTTTGTGCCGAATGCGAGTTGCAAGGACATGTGGAGATTCAATAGGGGAGCAGGCTTGTGTGGGAGCTGGCTTGCCTGCGATAGCATCACCTCGCTGTGCCTGACACACCGAGGTGCCTGCATCGCAGGCAAGCCAGCTCCCACACTTGATTGCATTTCAAGTGGAGAACTGGGCGCCTGTTACAGGGTTTAGTTAGAAGAAGCCCAACGGATTAATGTCGTAGCTCACCAGCAAGTTTTTGGTCTGCTGGTAGTGGTCCAACATCATCTTGTGCGTCTCACGGCCCACGCCGGACTTCTTGTAACCGCCAAACGCGGCATGCGCCGGGTACAGGTGGTAGCAGTTAGTCCACACGCGGCCCGCCTTGATCGCACGGCCCATGCGGTAGGCGCGGTTGATGTCGCGGGTCCACACGCCGGCGCCCAGGCCGAACTCGGTGTCGTTGGCGATCGCCAGGGCTTCGGCTTCGTCCTTGAACGTGGTGATGCTCACCACCGGGCCAAAGATTTCTTCCTGGAACACGCGCATTTCGTTGGTGCCCTTGAGCAGGGTCGGCTGGATGTAATAACCACCGGCCATGTCGCCGCTGAGCTTCTCGACCTTGCCGCCGGTCAGCAGTTGCGCGCCTTCGCCCTTGGCGATTTCCAGGTAGGAGAGGATCTTGTCGAATTGCTGCTCGGACGCCTGGGCGCCGACCATGGTGTCGGTGTCCAGCGGGTCGCCGCGTTTGATCTGCTCGACCTTTTTCATCACCACTTTCATGAAGTCGTCGTAGATCGACTCTTCCACCAGTGCGCGCGATGGGCAGGTGCACACTTCGCCCTGGTTGAAGAACGCCAGCACCAGGCCTTCGGCAGCCTTTTCGATGAACGAAGGTTCGGCTTTCATGATGTCGGCGAAGAAGATGTTCGGCGACTTGCCGCCCAGCTCGACGGTGGACGGAATAATGTTCTCGGCCGCCGCGTGCATGATGTGCGAGCCCACCGGGGTCGAGCCGGTGAAGGCGATTTTGGCGATGCGTTTGCTGGTGGCCAGGGCTTCGCCGGCTTCTTTGCCGTAACCGTGCACCACGTTCAGCACGCCTGGCGGCAGCAGGTCGCCGATCAGCTCCATCAACACGCTGATGCCCAGCGGGGTTTGCTCGGCCGGCTTGAGCACCACGCAGTTACCGGCGGCCAGGGCCGGCGCCAGTTTCCATGCGGCCATCAGCAGTGGGAAGTTCCACGGGATGATCTGGCCGACCACGCCCAGCGGTTCGTGGAAATGATAGGAGGCGGTGAGTTCGTTGATCTCGGCACTGGTGCCTTCCTGCGCACGGATGCAACCGGCGAAGTAGCGGAAGTGGTCGGCGGCCAGCGGGATGTCGGCGTTGAGGGTTTCACGCACGGCCTTGCCGTTGTCCCAGGTTTCGGTGATGGCCAGCAGTTCGAGGTTCTGTTCGATGCGGTCGGCAATTTTCAGCAGCACCAGCGAACGGTCCTGGGCCGAGGTCTTGCCCCAGGCATCAGCGGCGGCATGGGCGGCGTCGAGGGCTTTGTCGATGTCTTTGGCAGTGGAACGCGGGAATTCGGCGATGGGCTTGCCGTTGACCGGCGAGGTGTTGGTGAAGTAGTTGCCATCCATCGGCGCAACGAATTCGCCGCCGATGTAGTTACCGTACTTGGCCTTGAACGAAACGATCGCGCCTTCAGTACCGGGATGTGCATAACGCATGGTGGGTATCTCCTGACTTTTATGTTTATTGGAGTACAGCGGTGTTGCGCTTGATAAAGCGTAGAGCAAAGGTTGGGCCACTGCTTTGCAGGCCAGGTAAATCAAGGGGTTGGGGTTTGTCGCAAGGCGTTGCTGTGACAGTCGTGGTACAGGCGGGGTGACAGTTTGTGCCATAAACGGTACAGCCTGTGACCGGTGGGTCTGCCCGGGATTGCAATGGTCGGATGGCTGGGGGATGCTGGCTGTTCTCACGCAGAGAGAATAATAAGAACATGCACAACGATCATTTCAGTCGCCATGCCCAGCAAGTCCTGACCGTCACCCGCGGGCAAGACCTTGCCCAAGGCCCCGGCAGCGACCCGTCCATCGCCCGCTCCTGGCTACGCTGCCTGGAGGACTATCACCTCGACCCCGCATTGAGCATCGCCCCCACCGTGCTTGAGCACGGCCGCCTGCTGGAAAGCCGCGAACGCCTGCAACAAGTGCTGAGCATCGCCGGCAGCGAGATGAACAGCCTGCATCAACAGCTCTCCGGCGCTGGCCATGCGGTGCTGCTCACCGATGCGCGCGGGGTGATCCTCAACTGCGTCACCGCGCCGTCCGAGCGCAAGATTTTCGAGCGCGCCGGGCTGTGGCTGGGTGCGGACTGGAGCGAGGCGTGCGAAGGCACCAACGGCATCGGCACCTGCCTGGTCGAGCGCCAGTCCCTGACGATTCACCGCGATGAGCACTTTCGTGGCCGCCATACGGGGCTGACCTGTTCGGCAAGCCCGGTGTTCGACCCCCAGGGTGAGTTGCTGGCGGTGCTGGACGTGTCGTCGGCGCGTGAGGCGGTGTCGCGCCAGAGCCAGTTCCACACCATGGCGCTGGTGAACCTGTCGGCGAAGATGATCGAGAGTTGTTACTTCCTGCGTCATTTTGAGAACCACTGGCTGCTGCGTTTTCACCTGCAGGCAGAATCTGTGGGGCTGTTCAGCGAAGGGTTGCTGGCATTTGATGGGGAAGGCCGGATCTGTGCGGTCAACCAGAGCGCGCTGAACCTGTTGGGGCAGGTTCGCGGCGGCTTGTTGGGGCAGCCGGTCGAGGCGTTTTTCGAGTGTTCGCTGGACCAACTGCTCGGCTGTGCCAGCGCCAATGCCACGGCCAGCTGGCCGTTGCGTACGCGGGATGGCCGGCAGTTATTCGCCGCGCTGCGCGGGCAGGCGCGGAGTTTTTCCGCGCCGCTGCCCAAGCCCGAGGCGCCACGCCTGCCGGGTATCTGCCTGGGTGACCCTGCGTTGCAGAGTGATTTTAACAAGGCGCTGAGGGTGTTCGAACGCGACGTGCCGCTGCTGATCAACGGCGAAACCGGCTGCGGTAAAGAGGCGTTCGCCAAGGCCGTGCATCAGGCCAGCTCGCGTGCCGACAACGCCTTCGTCGCTCTCAACTGTGCCGCCATCCCGGAAAACCTGATTGAAAGTGAGTTGTTCGGTTACCGCGGCGGCAGCTTTACCGGCGCGTTGAAGGAAGGTATGCGCGGCAAATTACAGCAAGCCGACGGCGGCACGCTGTTTCTCGATGAGATTGGCGACATGCCTTTCGCGTTGCAAACCCGTCTTTTAAGGGTGCTGGAAGATCGCGTGGTGGTGCCCATCGGCGGTGCGCCGCAGGCGGTAGACGTCAGAATCATCAGCGCCACCCATCGTGACCTGTTAGCACGTGTTGCCAATGGTAGCTTCCGCGAAGATCTTTACTATCGTCTCAACGGTCTTGAAATTGCCGTGCCGCCCTTGCGTGAGCGTAGCGACAAAGCGCAATTACTGGCGTTTTTGCTGGCGGAAGAAGCAGCAGGGCAGGTTGTGTTGCTTGAAGAGAAGGCGCACCACGCGTTGCTCGACTACGCCTGGCCGGGCAACGTCCGGCAATTGCGCAACGTACTTCGCACCTTGGCGGCCTTGTGCGAGAACGGGCGAATCAGGTTAGACGATTTGCCGCCCCTCATTCGCCAGGCGCGAGCGGCGTTGGTTGTCGAGCCCCGGCAGGGAGGCGCTCTGGACGATGCAGAGCGCGTAGTGTTGCTCAACGCACTGAAGCAGCAACATTGGCACATGTCCCACACAGCAGAGAGTTTGGGAGTGAGCCGGAATACGCTTTACCGGAAGTTACGCAAGCATGGAATCGAACGGTGACCACAAGCGTGATCTGCTCGTTGTTACCGCAGCACGTATGAAACCTGACTATTCATCACTGATGAGGGCAGTGTTTATAGCTGAAATATCTGGATAAATTTCCCCGAATTTTTTTTGTATGATTTGTAAGGCATTGCACCACTCAGCGTACGAACAGTTATTCATTTGAATCGTGCGCGAGTGTGGAAATGACAAATTTTGAAGGCGTTAGAGTCACGCCTACCTTATCAGGCAACATGGTAGGCGAACCTCCTGCGACTGCCGCCAGGGTGAGCATCAATAATGCAGTCGTTCACAGCAACACACACGCGCCAACGCCAGACACCCCCGAAGCGCGTTCAATGGCTGACGCTCAGTTGGCGAAGCCCTACGCGATCGCATTAGCGACGCGCTCCTATCACACCTCAACAGCGCCGCCTGACGTTCAAGTTACCCCTGAGTCCACACTCGGGCGTTGGCGGAACCCATTGGACAGTGCTTTCAAAAGCCCTGGATTTTTATCGTGGGCGAAAGAACAGGGGCTTGATACCAGGAGCCTCAAACTGGATCCCTTCCTCGGGGAGTTGACCGGCATTGTAAATGGCAAGATGCAAACGTTTTCCCTAAAAGATGATTCGGGCTGGTCAGATGTTTCTCGCGTGCTGTTGTCGATTGCCAGAGGGATCGCTCAAATGCCCGGGCAGGCGTTCAATTACCCCTGGCCGGACGGTAAGGTGCCGTTGTACACGGTGGGGCGATTTTACGGAGAGCCTATCGATCTCTCCCCTTCGCAAGCTGCCTCGCACCGTAAGAAATTAAAAGAAGGCGCCGCGTTTGAGTTTGCACCTGTGGGGTATGCGTCGCAGCGATCGGTAGAAGCATTAGCGGAGCAGGGCAAGGCGCAGGGTGATGACGCTAACCGTCATGCACTTATCGCTGCACTGAGGTCCCCGGTAGACGATGCCGAAGGGAAGATCGACCTGAATAACGTTAGGGTCCCGATTGACCGACGTTCAAGTTTATTTCTTACCGATCAGCGCCGGGAGATAAGTGCTGCACAACTGCTCGAAAGGCAAGGGCATAAACTACCCGTCAACAGCACGGAGGCACATGGCCTGGCTAACGCACTGACCTTTGACCTTGCGCACAGGGTGCCTGGGGCTGACGCTGGGGGCGTCAGGCATATTGGTGCGCTGCTGAACACAACTGAATTACGCAAGGTGAAAGCGGTGGTGGACCAGTGGAAGTTGAAGCATGCAAGTCAGGCTCCTGATCCGCAGGCAGGGGTTGGGGCAGGCAGTTTGTTACGCGGCCTGATCAGCACACTTGCGACGTCTACAAAGAAGGTGATTGCGGACAACCCTTCATTAGCATTGGACCAACTCATTCGGTCGCCCGAGGCGCAGGCGTTGGGCAAAACTATACAAGCTAGAATCAAATCAGCAGCGTCGCCGACCGGTGCAACTGAGGCCTTGACTGCGGCGCTTTTGCAAGAGCTTGACCCTAACCCAGGAAAATCACCTTTCAACTTGGCGGGCTATAACCTCTATAAAAGCGACAATGTGGGTGCCTCCGCTGCTGAAATCGTCAAACGTTTTACCGCTTACCTTGAAACTAAGGTGGGTGTTGAAGCGGCGCCTATTGCTGCGCAACTATTACTGTCAGCCGTCGCCCCTGAACTCTTGGTAAAAAGCATTCCTGCTGCACTTGTTTATGGGTCTCATACTTGGGCGGATTTTTCTATAGCGGTTGCCCTGGTAGAGCAAGAAGCGCCCGGCGCCTCAGGGAACATGACGCTCAGTCAAGTCATGAACTATGCGGATGCGCAGCTTAGTATTCTTGACGGTGGGGACGAGTTAGCTGCCGCGTCAGCCGATTCGCTTATTGCGTGGGGCCTCGCTAATCAGGTGATTAAAAACAACCCCCAGGGTCAATATACGTTCGAAGACGTTGAGCAATCATTAACGGTGTTAAAAAAGCAGAAAAAGGAATTGGCGTGGGCACGCGCTGAGCTGATGAAGCCAGCGCCCACTCGGGAGGCGTTGGCGCTGGCTGAATTCAAGCGGGTGTTCCCGGGTGTTGACCCGACGAAGAAAACATTAAGAAGTACTCGGGATGACACGTATCGTGTATCGCCCCTTGATGTCTACATGACGACGCCCATTAATCTGGAATGGTGGGCGCCGTTAAATGAAAAGGAGTTACCTTGGGCAACGATTAAATCTCGCTTTTCCGAGCTTGATCCAGACATCAATAAAACATTTTCTGAAACGTTTGAAGACTATACAAAGACTCAAGCGGCGGCCTGGGCTATCCAGTTCAAGTACCAGGTTTCTCTGCTGCCTAGAGTCGAACAAGAGCGTATAAACCAAGCGGATGTCACGTTCATGAGCGTGTCTCGCCCTTTTTTGGGTACAGAAGAAACGAACAGCAGCCAACTGTACCCCGGGCGCCGACCACGAACGCCGACCCCTCATGAACTCAAAGAGTTGGAAGGGGGGCAAGGTGTACTTATGAAAGTGGAGGGAGCTGATAGTAAGGTCGAGTACTATAGTTACTTCCCAGGCCTAGGAAAAATCGTTAAGGAAAAGGGGGAGGCTGAAGAACAGTCACATTTTGACGACAGCAAGTATTTTTCCCCGGATTCCAAAGCTCGCGTACCCGGCACGAATAATGTTTTTACGAAATTTGATGTCACCCATCAGGACCGTGATTTGCCGGAGGTCACCGGTGAAGGACGAGTTCCTTATTTTTCTCGACGCAACGGTTCGCTGGCTACCGTGGTGGGTAAGTTTTTCACTAAAGATTATGGGTATTTGAAAGCCAAGGCTGTCGGTGAAACGAGGATTGAAAAAAATACAGCAGGTATTCATGCCGTCAATGATTTTCTCCTTTCGCTTATTCCTTTCTATGACGGTATTAAGGATGCGATATCGGGGAATGTTGCGGGCGCAGTTTTTAATATCGGGTTCGATATTTTGGGGTTCTTTCTTCCCGGGGCAAGTGCCGCGAACAAGGCGATGAAACTGGGCAAGTCAGCAGGCAAAGTACTCAAGCGCTCTTTTTTTGCGGGTCTCGGCGCTTCGGTGGGCGTTACCGATGTTATTAACCTTCCGAGAAATATTAAGCGGGGGGTGCTGGCTGTAAGTAAAGATATAAAGAGGGTGTACAAGCATGCAGATGAGGTGCTTCCTCGACTCAAAGGCAACTATAGGTCTTATGAAGTGACAAGGACTTATAAGGACGGTGATGTCGTCAAGGGCTTCTATCAGGTGGAATCAGAGGGTGTGCGTAGGCCAATAGTCGCTGTCTTAAAAAAGGGGGCTTGGTATGCGTACAGTTCCCTCACGAATACACCATTTGGTCCTCAGTTAGCGCAATTTGGTGTGCTGAGCGCACTGGCGCCGTCGAATAAGACGTAATGATGTTCAGGCGGTTGGATTGGCGAGCGCTCACCGCATCGGTGTGAGTGCCTTATAAGCGATGCGCATCTTTGAGCAATTTAGCAGGCTGATTAGTGTCAGGCTGGCTGGTAAAGTGTGCCTGCGCGCCTGGAAAGTATTCTCCAGGATTATTGCGTATTGGTCATAGTGCTGAACTATTTGTTTTGTAGCTTGGAACTGCTTGCGGCCTATCTGTTACACAGTAAGTGGAAGAAATGGATGGCTTTCTAATGCACATCAATCATTAGGTAGATCATTATGATGTTTTCAAATGCAGCGGCAAGGCCGGTAGTATTCTCAAAGATTGGGGAGTTTTTCAGTGGTGGATTCACCAGGACCGAAACGCCTGGTTCTATAAGGACAGGTGAAGCACCTAAGGTAGAAGTCCCGGGAGGGTCCAAGCCGGCAGACGGTAGCAATAACAATTTTGATCAGGGTTTTGTTGATAAAAAAGTGGGTTTCGACGGGCCGGGGCAAGCCACGGGTCATCGCCAGACTGGGGATGCCCCTGATGCAGAGGCCCCAGTTACTCCGGAAGTGGCTCAACACAGAGAAGCCAACAGGAAGAAGTGGCAAGCTCAAAAAGATGCTGACGCCCGGGATAAGCTATTTGATCAGCCGACGGCAGGTCGAGTAGACGGAAAGGAGGTGGAGCCTTTTTCGCAGAGTAACCTGGAAGAAAGCGCCGAGGCGGTGGTGAAGGCTAAAGCTGCGAAGGCGGATCGAGCACTTCCGCTTGAAATGCGAAATATTGCCAAGGTCGCCGGAATTACGGCAGCGATCACAGTACCCTTAACAGTTACCGGGACACTCGCCGCCAACGTCGCTATTGAATTTCTTAAACCCATAATCAATCCACCGAAAACTCCGGCCACAGAGCAACATGTTATGGAGTCGCGGCTGGTCGATGATGCTCAGAAGGGCGTATTCCTATTAGCCAATACGTTGGGTGGCCTTCGCTCAGAGGAGGCTGTCAAACCAAGCGTGGAATGGTTGGCCAAGACAAATGAAGAGCGGATGGACTATCTTGATGAGATGCTTGACTTCCTTGAAGTAGAATTTGCTAAAGAAGCGAAAGCGCTGAATGTTAAAGTTGAGGACCCGACACCCGGTGCGCAAGAAGATGATATCAAGAGCCGGGCTATTGGCATGGAATCCAGAATGGCATATATCACCGGGCTGATGAACGCTATCAAAGCCAAGCTATAGATAATGCCAGCGTTGTACCCGTTGTAGTGGGTTGTTCCGACAGATCCACTGCGTAAGCAGTTGCTCGCGTAATAGGGGCAACTGCTTACCGTGTTTTCATACAGCAACCCTCGCGCGGGTGAATACTTTGATTATTCTGACGTTGCCTGTTTCTGTCTTTCCTCATTACTTGTGCTCGCCGAAGAGTCCACCGCCCAACCTGAGTCATAGGGGGCCGAGGCGGTTGATCAGCCTTTAGGAAAGTTCTGAAGTAACCACCGATTTTTCATGCCCTCGCTACTTGAGGCTTAAGAATCAAAGGTCCGGCGAACAGCAGAACGTTCTTGCCCTTAATTCATAATTCTTTCCTCTGGTCGCGCTGTTTCAAAGCGATCAGCCCGCCTCACAGACGCACCTCGCCCATACCCATCAACCGTTTTGGCACCCTCCACAGATTCGACAAAGCGAACAAGGTTGTCTGTTGAGCGATGTTTTTCGACAAGCCACGAAAGCGCACTTTCGTATAGCCAAACCGGCGCTTGATCATGCGAAACGGATGTGCAACCTTGGCCCGTACCTGCGCATCCCCGCACACATAAGTTTCCTCGCCGTGCAGTAACTGATCGTCGCATCGACCAGCGTGTCGCGACGCAGCAGCAAACCACGATCACCCAGATAGCCATTGATGGCCTGCAAACTCCCGCTCGCCAACACATGTTTCTCCAGTGGGCGCGGGACGTTGAGGGTCGTGGTTTCATCGGGAATCCGATCCAGATGCAGCCCCGAAAGCTGGCGCAGGATCGTGGTCTCGTAAGGTGCTTCTTCCAACGCCGGATCGCTGTAACCGAACCCGCTCTGCATCCGATGAGCCTGCAACATGGCCAGCAATGGATACGCCGGACGACCGCCTTCACCCGTTGAACTATTCTCAAAGAGCAGTTTTCCGTTAATAGGTAGGCTGTATGGGGTTGTTAGTTATATTCAATCGATATAACTGTCTCATGGCTTAGTTGTTCTGGAACTTATTGGGTGGTGTGGGCCACTTAATGTTCGAGTGCCGGGGAAGCCGCTCTTCAATGTCAAGCACTGTCTGGTTGGTTTTCTGGTCAGTGGGTCTGCGCTCAGGGTATAGGGAATTAAAATAGCTCGCCAGTTTGGGCTGTTCGAATGATTGATTTTGAAGGTTGGCGCTTATTAAGTAAGCCTTAAACGTGGCTGGCCTTATAAAAAGTTTTCGCGATGCGTGCTGTTGATTCAGGTGCGTTTGCGAGCCGTTCATCGAATGCCTGAAAGAGAGATGAAAATATGACTGTGCCTACTATAAATGTTGCACCCTTTGGCTTGCCAAAGAATGGTTTTCCTCAACTGAACCGTAACGTGGGCAGTGCACCGTCGACGATGAGTGAGCACACTTCGTCGGGTGACCCTGAGGCGGCCCGAGCGGCGGCCGATGCGCGTGTCGAGCAAGATTCTTTGAAGCAGTCTTCAGCCGGATCGCGCGTAACGGTTCCACCCGAGTCGACCTTGGGCCGCTGGGTTGAAGCACTGAAGTGTGCGACCCATTCTTCTGCGTTCAAGCAACTGGAGGACATGTTTGGTGGGTATGGTGCGTTTACCCATATTGAACCTAACAAAGCTGAAATTTGGTTTGACGACGGGCTCAATAAAATAAATAGAGATTCCCCTGAGCGCAACGATATTCCGGGCGGTAAAGCGTTGTTTGACAACTTGATGGTCATCGCTAAAAAATTGGCGCCTTATGGCACCTTGAGCCGCCGTGACGTTTATCAACGTGACTGGCCAGGACACACTCCGAACACGGTCGATTCAAACGTTGTTCGTCAATTTATTTATGGCCAACGTCCGAAGACGTTGCCCGACCATCATGTGCCTGCCGAAATTTTAAATAAAACGGGTGAAGCCGAAACGCAGCACAACCTGCTCGCCGCTTTGAAAGAACAGATTGAGGCGCCCGGCGCGAAGCCGGATCTGGAATCCATCGTCGTAGAGATCGCACCGCACTCTGTCTTTTGGCGCGAAGACCAGCCGCAGCCTGTCACGATGAACCTCAAGCAATTGATGGCCGCTTACGGTTTGCACGTGCCAACCACACTGGAAGCACTTGCCAATTTGGAGCGCGTATTGTTTGCACCGCCATTGAGTGCGCCACGTGAAGGTAATTGTGGCGGGTTGCTGACTAAAAGTGTGCCACTGGGCGAGGATGCTCAGGAAAAGATAGTCGAAACCGTCAGTGCCTGGAAGGCGCTTCAAACTCAGGTTCCGCTGGACGCAGAGGGTAAGGCCCCCAGTCTTTTCGAGTATTTGAAACGTGCAGTTCCAGAGTCTGTGAGGGCGCTGGCCGCTACCCATCCAGAAGCGTTTCTCAACGCCTTGATCGACACCCATCAAGCCCGTGCATTGGGTAAGCAGCTGCAGGAAGCGATTGGCGCATTGCCCACCGCTACCAGTGGCCATGAAGCACTGCTCACGGCGTTAGGGCTGGAAGCCAACCGGTCATCAGCGGGGGTGGAGCGCGATCATTTAGCCGGGTATAACTTGCGGCAACAAGACAACGTGGGGCGTACGCCAGCTGAGATCGTCAAGCGTTTTGAAACCCATATGGAAAGTATCGTCGGCCCCGAGATGGCGAAAGTAACTGCCTACCAATTGCTGTCTATGTCGGCTCCGGAGTTTTTGGTCAAGGATGTGCCGCCATCAGTGGTTTTTGGCTCCCTGCAATGGGTAATGTTCAGCGCTGAAGTATTTCGCCGCGAGCAGAGCACCCCGGGATCGTCGGCGGGCAAGCGCTATGATCAGATCAGGGAGCATGGGGCTCTGGAGCCCGTTGCACTGGAGCAAGAGTATCAGTCGAAAGCGGCTACCGTGCAGGCAGTGGTCGACTGGGGTATAGCTAAAGGCATTATCAAGCAAAACAGTGAGGGCTATTCCGCTGAAACCATCGCGAGCGTAACGGCTGCCATGGAAGCAGAGGCCAATCGCCTGGCGGCGACTCTGAAAGGTATTACGGCTTCACTGCCGACTCGCCGGGAGTTGGCGCTGGCGGAATTAACGCGGGTATACGGCGAAGAACACGCGCACCTGTTTGAAAAACAAATACTCACCCGCCAATCGGGGATAAGTAGACTCACAGACTCTCTGTTGAATCTTTATATGTCTGGAACACTTGACTCCGGCTGGAATTCTACTATTTCAACCTTTCCTAATGAGATTTTACATCCAGGCATGAAAGCGCTGCCTGATATCAAGAAAGATTTCTTTGAGAAGTTTGATGCGTACACCGACAGCTTCAGCAAGACGGCAGGTGAGATGTTCCAGTATCACGTATCGCAGTTGCGGGATGAAGATCGGAAGCGATTTGAGTTCGGGGGTGTAGAAACGAGGTATTTGAGCCAGGTGGAAGCGTCTGATTTTCCTAAAGACAGTGAGAGTAATGCGTTATTTCAGATGTTCGGAAGTGGTGCGTTTCTCATCACCACTGCATTGAAAGGTGAAACGGTTAAGTATATTTACTCGCCACAGTCAGGCGGGATCATCAAGGAGGGCGATCCTCTGCCTGGCGTCCCTGAGGGGTGGAGTGTAAAGTCCAGTCGCCGTGCACCTTTTTTCAGTTTGAGTGTTGGGGCGGAGCGTTACGGCTTAACAACTATCTGGAGTACGGGCGGTGCTAACGAACTGGAAGAGCCCCATACGCTTAAGCCGAGGAATACTTCATCGGAGAGGTCCGGCATGTTTGCCAGGCAGATAAGTCATCTTTATAAACATGCTGTCGGTCAGCTTAAAGACGCGGCCAATGGCATGAGCGACTCCGAAAAAAGCAGCGCTCGAGCAAAAATTTTCAATAACTTCATCCTGAGCCTTCTTCCCTTTCACGACCTGGTGAAAAATATAATCGAAGGCAATAAACATGATGCCGCTGTTAGCGGGGTTTTTGACTTTATCGGTTTGTTTAATCCTGCAGCTAAAGGCGGCTTCAAAGCGGCTAGCGTCGGTGCCAAAGGGGTAAGTTCAGCCTTGACGTTTCTCAAAGGGGCTGCCAAGTCAGGGCTTAAGGCTGCAAACCCGTTAGGGGCTGTTTATGATGTGGGGAGTGGTTTATTCAAATTGGGCAAGACTGCTTTGAATGCGGGGGTCCCTGTCACCTTGTCCTCGTTTGCGAATAAACTTCGCATCTCTGGGCGTGGTTGGAGCATCCCTCACGGTGGTTCCAAACAGAGCATCGCCGAAGGCACTTATCGGCGGGCAGGTGAAAGGAGTAGCAACACGCCCGTCGTTGCGGGGAAACAAGGCAACAACTGGTACGCCTTAGATCTCCAGACACTGAAGCCCTATGGCCCTGTGTTGAAAGACTTCACGCCCATTACGGTGAAAGAGTTGCGTAATCTTCGTTATGACATGGGTACTTCTATAAAGGATGGTTCTGGACCTGTTGAGACGGTCGGAGAGTTTCAGGAGAACGAATCGGGTCCGACACCGCCCGAGCAGCCTTCTCAGTTGCAGGCAGCCCGATAGGCGCTGGTAAGACAACCCGTACTGCCTGAGGGTTCTTTTCCAGGTTTGGCCGCAAGCCTGCTGCTGTTAAGCCACTCGCAACCCTGTCCACGCCAGGTATTCACAGCCATCGCCTGACGTGAACGCGACCAAACGAAGTGCAGGGATGCGCCTCGCTGCCGGCAGGCCCTATAAATAGTGCGATTTGCCCCTCCCTGCGCTAACCTGCCTCGATGTTTTACGAGGTCAACCATGCATATTCATATTCTCGGTATTTGCGGCACATTCATGGGCTCGATGGCGGTTCTGGCCAAAGAATTGGGCCATCACGTCACCGGCTCCGATGCCAACGTTTACCCGCCCATGAGCACGCAACTACAAGCCCAGGGTATTGAGTTGACCCAAGGCTACGATCCTTCGCAATTCGACCCGGTCCCGGACCTGGTGGTGATCGGCAACGCCATGGTGCGTGGCAACCCGGCGGTCGAGTACGTACTGAATAAAGGGTTGCCTTATGTCTCCGGCCCCCAGTGGCTGGCGGACCATGTACTGCAAGGCCGTTGGGTGCTCGCGGTGGCCGGTACTCACGGCAAGACCACCACCAGCAGCATGCTGGCCTGGGTACTGGAGCACGCTGGCATGAGCCCGGGCTTCCTGATCGGCGGTGTGCCGCAAAACTTCTCGGTGTCGGCGCGTTTGGGCGATACACCGTTTTTCGTGATTGAGGCGGATGAATACGACAGCGCTTTCTTCGACAAGCGCTCCAAGTTCGTCCATTACCGCCCGCGCACCGCGATCCTGAACAACCTCGAGTTCGATCACGCTGACATCTTCCCCGATTTGTCGGCCATCGAGCGCCAGTTCCACCACTTGGTGCGCACCATCCCGAGTGAAGGCCTGGTCATCCATCCGACCACCGAGCCTGCCTTGCAGCGGGTGATCGAGATGGGCTGCTGGACCCCCGTGCAAACGACCGGTGCGGGCGGGCAGTGGCAGGTCAAGTTGCTCAGCGAAGACGGCTCCAGGTTTGAAGTGCTGTTCGAAGGCGAAGCACAGGGCATTGTCGAGTGGGGCATGACCGGCCAGCACAACGTCGCGAATGCCTTGGTGACCCTGGCAGCCGCGCGGCATGTGGGCGTGGTGCCTGCCATGGGCATCGCCGCGTTGAGCGCGTTCAAGAGCGTGAAGCGGCGTATGGAAAAAGTCGCCGACGTGAATGGGATTACCATCTACGACGACTTTGCCCACCACCCGACGGCGATTGCCACCACGCTGGATGGCCTGCGCAAGCGTGTCGGGGAGGCCAATATCATCGCGATTGTCGAGCCGCGTTCCAATTCCATGAAGCTTGGCGCACACCGTGATGGCCTGCCGGAAAGCGTCAATGACGCCGACCAGGTGGTCTGGTACGCACCGGCCAACCTCGGCTGGGACCTGCCGGCCATCGCCGCGCTTTGCACGGTGCCATCAACCGTCTGCGATTCCATCGAGGGCATCATTGAACACGTCAAGCATCAGGCCAGGCCCGGCACCCATGTGGTGGTCATGAGCAACGGCGGTTTCGGCGGCCTGCACGGCAAGCTGGCCGAGGCGTTGAAATGAGTGGCCCGGAACGCGTCACCCTGGCGATGACCGGTGCCTCCGGCGCTCCCTACGGCCTGCGCTTGCTCGATTGCCTGGTGCGCGAAGACCGTGAGGTGCACTTTTTGATCTCCAAGGCCGCGCAACTGGTGCTGGCTACCGAGACTGATGTCGCGCTGCCGCCCAAGGTGCAGATGATGCAGGCGTTCCTCACCGAATACACCGGTGCGGCGGCGGGTCAGATCAAGGTTTATGGTAAAGAGGACTGGATGTCGCCAGTGGCCTCCGGCTCGGGCGCACCGGCGGCGATGGTGGTGGTGCCGTGTTCCACCGGCACCTTGTCGGCGATTGCCACCGGTGCCTGCAACAACCTGATCGAGCGTGCGGCGGACGTGACCTTGAAGGAGCGTCGCCAGCTGATCCTGGTGCCGCGCGAAGCGCCGTATTCGAGTATCCACCTGGAGCACATGCTCAAGTTGTCGAACATGGGCGTGACCATTTTGCCGGCATCGCCCGGATTCTATCATCAGCCACAGACCATCGATGACTTGGTGGACTTCGTCGTGGCGCGGATTCTCAACCTGCTGAATATTCCTCAGGACATGCTGCCGCGTTGGGGCGAGCACCATTTGAGCAGTGATGAATAAGGTGCTGCTGGTGGTGTTGGCGTTGCAACTGACGGGCTGCGCCACGGCGCGCACACTGGATGCCGCGCAGCCTGGCGCACCGGTGGTGTATGCCGGTACGCGCCTGGATTTGTATGCTATTAACGGCGGCTGCTGCGCCAAAGATCGCTTTGGCGCTGAGGCACCGAGCTATCCACATGTCGATCTGCCGGCCAGTGCAGTGCTCGACACCTTGCTGTTGCCGCTCTCGGCGTTGACGGTGTTGGGAGTGGGGTTTAACGCAACGGGCGGTCTGTAGCCGAGGGCGCTCGTGCTGGCCCCATCGCGGGCAAGCCCGGCGATGCATTGCAAATGCGCGAGCTGGCTTGCCTGCGATGACGCCGGCACGCGCAGCGCGCGGTTATTTACCGAGCTTACGCAACTCATCCGACTCCACCACCCGCACGCCGTCCTGCTCTTCCAGCGCCAGGCGCCACATGGCACGGGCCAGTTCGCAGACTTCAATGCCGTGATACTTGCCCGGAATCAAGCGCGACAATGTCCCGACCACCTGCTCGGCCAAGCGCGGTTCCAGTCGTTCGCCCAGCAGTAATGAAGGTCGCACGATGGTCAGTTGTGGCCAGTCCTGCGCCCTCAACGCCTGTTCCATCTCGCCTTTGACTCGGTTGTAGAAGATTGAGGATTTCGGGTCGGCGCCAATGGCGCTGATGACGATCAGGTGCCGTGCGCCCATTTCCCGTGCGCGCTTGGCGAAGGCCACCACCATGTCCAGGTCGACAGCGCTGAAGGCGGCTTCGGAACCCGCCTGCTTGATGGTCGTGCCCAGGCAGCAGAAGGCGATGTCCACCTGGCCGCTCAGTTGCGGCAGGAACACCGCCGGGTCACCCACGGGGTTTTCCAGGCGTGGGTGTTCGGCCAGTGGTTTGCGGCTCGGCGCGAGTACGCGGGTCACCGTGGGCTCATTGAGCAGGCGGTCCAGCAGGTGCTCGCCCGTCAGCCCGGAGGCCCCGGCAAGCAAAATATGCTGAGGTGTCAGGTACATGGTGTTTCCCCCTTGTTACACGTTACAGCTTAGTTGCCTTTGGCTTCCTTGCTATTCATTGAGACGCTTTCGAGCGCCTTTCGTGCCTGCTGTTTACGTAATAGTTGCCAATGGGCAATCACCCCTTTGGGGGCCCAGATCTGCGGTTCGGAGGCTTCGAAGTTGTCCGCCTGTTCGCGTTCGGCTACATGCAGTTGGGCCAGTTTGAAGGCTTGCTGCAAGTCATCGGTCTGGTTGAAGGCTTGCGCGAAAAGGGCATCGCCAAAGTAGGTGAAGTCCGCCTCTTCCGAGCAACCGAACGACACGCGGTCGGCACGGGAGGCCGTCATGATCAGCGTGCGCTCATCCTTCAGTGCCGGGATAAACCCGCCCGAGTAGCAGGCGGAAATCACGATGATTTTGTCGCGGTTCTTCAGCGGCGCGAGCACGGCTGCCAGTTCATCGGCGGGCAGGTCCGCCAGCTCCATGCGCGGTTGGTCCAGCACCAGTTCGTGCTCGTGGGTGCCGTGGCTGGTCATGTAGATAAACACCAGGTCTTGCGGCCCGGTGCGCTCGGCCAGGGTTTGCACGGCACGGCGCAGGCTTTCGCGGGTGGCCAGGGGGCGGTCGGCGATGTGGTCGCGGTGGTTGACCAGGCGAATCTGCCCGCGCGCACCGAAGCGGGTGGCGAGCATGTTGCTGACGTAATCGGCCTCACGCAGGAACACGCTTTGCTTG
Source organism: Pseudomonas sp. O39 (assembly GCF_045447295.1). Classification (NCBI taxonomy): domain Bacteria; kingdom Pseudomonadati; phylum Pseudomonadota; class Gammaproteobacteria; order Pseudomonadales; family Pseudomonadaceae; genus Pseudomonas; species Pseudomonas sp. O39. The sequence continues at coordinate 54,007 of NZ_JBJGXV010000029.1, read as the reverse complement.
CCATCACCGGCCAGCGCCAGGGTGTACAACTCGACGGCGCCCGTTGAGGGCGGCACGGCGGCGAGGGCGGCATCGAGCAAGCGGCCTTGGGCCAGTACGCCGATTTCCAGCGGGTCGGGCAGCAGCTTGCCGTCGGCATCGCGCACGCGCATGCCGTTGACCCAGGTGCCGGCCTGCACCGTGCCGTCGCTGAGTACGAGGGTGCCGATGCCTTGATAGCTGTCGCTGTCGAAGCCGCCGATATAGAAGCTGCCATCGGTGAGGTTCAGGCGGCCTTGGCCAGAGAAGCGCCATTCACTGAACTGGCCGACATAGTGGCTGCCATCGACGCCAATCAGCTCGCCTTTGCCACTGAGTGCGCCTTCCTTGAACTGGCCGATCCACACGTCGCCGTCGGCGTTTTCATAACGGCCTTTGCCATTGAGCTGGTTCTGTTTGAACTGGCCGACATAGATATCGCCGTCGGCGCTGTTGAAGGTGCCGTTGCCTTCGAGCTGGCCGTCGACAAAGTGGCCGCTGAACTGGTTGCCACTGTCGTCGTTGCGCTGGCCTTCGCCATTCGGTTTGCCGTGGGCGAACTGGCCCTGGTATTGGCTGCCGTCGGCCAATTCCAGGCGGCCGAGGCCGGAGTACTGGTCGTCTTTGAATTCGCCGCGATAGGTCATTTGCCCCTCTTTGAGGGTACCTTCGCCATTGCGTCGACCGTTCTTGAAACCGCCGACGTAGCTGCTGCCCGCCGTGGTCAGGCTGCCCTGGCCGTCGAACAGGCCTTGCTGGAACTGGCCTTTATAAACCTCGCCGTTGCTGCCATGCCATTCGCCCTGGCCGTGCCACTGGCCTTTGTCGAACTGGCCGGCGTACCAACTGCCGTTGGGGTAGTCCACGCGGCCCTGGCCTTGTAGCAAACCATTGACCACATCGCCACGGTAGCGGCCGCCGTCGGGCAGGCGCGCATCGGGCGGTAACAGCGATTCGCCGTCTCCGCAAGCGGTGAGCAACAGGGCAAGGGCAAGGGGAGCGAGTGGGCGCATAGCGGGATCCGGATAATTAAGCGCCGAGTATGCCGCAGCTGCGAGTTTCATACATAAATTTACATACACTGTGGCAAGGTTTCTCACCTCGCCACAGGCATAGCCTTATACGAAGTAGAGTGACAACGACTCGGCGACGTAAGCAGGCTTTTCCTGGCCTTCGATTTCCAGGGTGGCGGTGGCCTTCAGCAGCCATTGGCCCGGTTTTTTCTCGGTAACGTCGTTGAGGGTCACGTTTAGCCGGACCTTGGAGTCAACCTTCACCGGCTGGATGAAACGCACGCTGTCCAGCCCGTAGTTGACGGCCATCTTCAGGCCTTCGGGCATGATCAGGATGTCTTCCATGAGCTTGGGCATCAGCGACAGCGACAGGAAACCGTGGGCGATGGTGCTGCCGAATGGCGTCTTGGCGGCCTTGACCGGGTCGACGTGGATGAACTGATGATCGCCGGTGGCCTCTGCGAACAGGTTGATACGCGCCTGGTCGATGGTGAGCCATTCGGAACGTCCCAGTTCCTTGCCGACATAATCTTTGAGTTGCGCTACAGGTACATAGGGCATTGCGACTCTCCTTGGTTCATCGTTTTTTATAGGTGTGCGAAATCCATCTTAGATCATCATGGGCAACCAGCCCGGTCAACCCACCATGCTTTTGGCGAATGCCGGAGCATAGGGCCGGCGTGCTTATAATGCGGGCGGGCGTCGAGGGGGAGAGAACGCATGCTGTTACGTGGCCTGACATGGCTGGTGCTGTTTCAATTGATTGGCACCGCCATCAATCATTTGCTGTTGCCGGTGCTGCCGGGGCCGATCATCGGCTTGCTGCTGATGCTCGGTTTTCTGATCTGGCGCGGTGAAGTCGGCGAGCCCTTGAGCCTGGCCGCCAGCAGCCTGTTGCGTTATTTGCCGTTGCTGCTGGTGCCGCCGGCGGTGGGCGTGATGGTGTATGCCAAGGACATCGCCGCGGACTTCTGGGCCATTGTCGGCGCACTGGTGTTGTCGCTGGTGATTGCCATGGGCTTTGTCGGCGTACTCATGCAGTCCATGGTCAAGCGCAAGGAGAAGGATCAATGACCGTCGACTGGCAGGGCGCGTGGACGGCAGTGATTCATCACCCGCTGTTCGGCATCGGTATCACCCTTGGAGCCTATCAACTGGTGCTGGCGGCGTTCGAGAAAACCCGCTGGATCTTCCTGCAACCGGTACTGGTGTCGATGCTGCTGGTCATCGGCGTGTTGCTCTCCTGCGGCCTGACTTACGCCGAGTACCGCAAGAGCACCGAGATCATGGGCATCCTGCTCGGCCCCGCGACCGTGGCCCTGGCGGTGCCGCTCTTTTTGAACCTGCGGCGGATTCGCCAATTGTTCTGGCCGATTTTTACTACGCTGGTGATAGGCGGTGTGGTGGCTACCGGCTTGTGCGTCTTGCTGGGCTGGTGGTTTGGCGCCGAACACAGGATGCTGATGACCATGGCGCCCAAGTCGGTTACCTCACCGATTGCCATGCTGGTGGCCGAGCAGATCGGCGGCGTGGCCGCGTTGGCGGCGGTGTTTGTGCTGATTACCGGAGTGATCGGTGCGATGATCGGCCCGGCTTACTTGTCACGATTGGGTGTGCACAGCCCCGAGGCGCGCGGCATGGCCCTGGGCATGACCGCCCACGCCGTCGGCACTTCGGTGGCTTTGCAGGAAAGCGAAGAGTGCGGCGCCTTTGCGGCGCTGGCCATGAGTCTGATGGGCGTGGCCACGGCGGTTTTTCTGCCGCTTGCCGTGTCCGTGATCGTTTAAACCGGGTTTAAGGAAACCTTTATGAGTCTGGCGCTGTTCCCGCTCAATACCGTGCTGTTCCCTGGCTGCACCCTCGATTTGCAACTGTTCGAGGCGCGCTACCTGGACATGATCAGCCGCTGCATGAAAAAGGGCGAAAGCTTTGGCGTGGTGTGCATCCTCGACGGCAGGGAAGTGGGCGTGGCCCCGGACGGCTACGCATTGGTCGGCTGTGAAGCGCTGATTCGCGATTTCAAACAGCAGGATAACGGCCTGCTGGGGATTCGCGTCGAAGGCGGGCGCCGGTTTCGCGTGCGTGACGCCGGGGTGCAGAAGGACCAGTTGCTGGTGGCCGAGGTGCAATGGCTCGAAGAAGTGCCGGACCAGCCTCTGGAAGAAGAGGACGCTGACCTGCTGGCGTTGCTGCAGGCCCTGGCCGAGCACCCGATGGTCGCCTCGCTGGACATGGGCACCCACGCCGATGGCCAGCAAGCCCTGGGCAATCAGCTGGCTTATCTGTTGCCGTTCACCGAGGCCGACAAGATCGACCTGCTGCAACTCGACGATCCGCAGCAACGCCTGGATGCAATCCAGATGTTGCTCGACGAATTGCAGGGCGAACTGTTCCCTCAGTAGGCGTAGCGCAACAGGGCGTGAGGTGTGCCGGTGAGGGCGATAACGCTGAGCACCGCGACCAGCACCGGGAGCAGCAGCCACCAGGTTTTTTGCGGCATGGCCGGCAGCGGGCTTCGATACTGGATGAGGGTCAAACTGAATGCGCACACCGTCATTGCCAGCAGCGTGCCGGCGAGGATGTCCGTGGGCCAATGCGCCCCCAGGTAAACCCGTGACAGCGCAATAAAGGCGGCCGGAATACAGCCCAGCAACATCCAGGTCAGGCGCAAGCGCGTGGGTTGCCCACGACCGGCCAGCACGGCCAGAGCCAGGAAAAACGCGAAGGCGCCGGAGGCGTGACCGCTGGGCATGCTGAAACTGGTCAGCGGGTCTGTGAGGATTTCCGGTCGACCACGGGCAAAAAACAGTTTGGTGCCGGTGTTGATCACCGCCGCCCCGGCCAAGGTGGCACCGACAAACACGGCGTGCCGCCATTGCCGTGCCAGCAGCAACACGCCAGTAAACACCGCGCTGGCGACAAACATCTTCTTGAACTCACCCAATTGGGTAATCCGCACCATCACCTCGTCCAGCCATGGGCTGCGGTGTTCCTGCACCAGTGCGCTAAGGCCCTGATCGAAGTTATGAAGGTGCGGGTAGCCGATAAACAGCGCGATCAACAACGTCAGGCTGGCGCAGCCAATCCACAACGTGGCGCGACGATGGCCGCGCAGGCTGCTGTTCAAACTCAGCCCCAGCAACACCGCCAGGCAGGCAGTGACTATTCCGGCCTCCGGCCAGAAACCTTCCGGCAGCGGCAGGCGGAACGCGGCACCGGTCGCCCAGCCCGGCAGCAGATAAGCCACCGACCAACCGGCTGCGGCCACAATGCTCACGGCGGCAAAGCGCGGGAAGGGCATGTCGCACATCCCGGCCACCATCGGCAGCATCGGACGCAACGGGCCGATAAAGCGCCCTACAAGTAGGCTGGCGATACCGTATTTATGGAAGTAGGTTTCTGCGCCATTCATCCACTCAGGGTGGTGGCGCAAACCTGGAAGCCGCCGAATGTTCTGATGAAAGTGTCGGCCCAGGAAGTAGGAAACCCCGTCACCGAGCAAACCGCCGAGGAAACCCAACAACAAGGTTTCACTCAGGGATAACGCACCGCTGCCCGCCAGTGCGGCAATGGCAAACAGCAATACCGTGCCCGGCACGATCAGCCCGGCAATGGCCAGGCATTCCACGCACGCGACCACAAACACCGCCACGGCCAGCCATTCGGGGTTCAGGGTTAGCCAGCCGGTAATGCTATCGAGCCATTGGCCCATACAATCAACTCCCTTTATTCAATACATAACCTGAGACGCTGAAGATCAATTGTGGGAGCGGGCAAGCCCGCTCCCACATTCGATCCGCTGCGCGGCCGGTCTCAATGTTCAATTCAAATCAAAAAATAATCACGACCTTCGACCTGGCCCCGGCGCAGCGGGTTCCGAGTGCAATAGGGCGCGTAGCCAGCATCGACGAAGCGGTACATCAGGTGTTCATCACGGCCGCTGGGAATGCCCAGGCGGGTGGTCTGGATAATGTGCGTCGGGGCCTGGCCTACGTCTTCGACATAAAGCAACGCGGGGTCAAAGCGCTTGGCATCCCACATCGGCACTTTCAGGCCCAGGGCTTTGCACAACAGGGTCTGGCCGGCGCAGAGTTTCTGCGATGGACGAGGGTGGCCGCTGGCGTCCGGGTTGTTCAACAGCATCTGCGCCAAGCTGGCCGGGCCAGACACGGCATCGACCCAGGGATAGGCCGATTTGATCAGCACGGCATTGCCGGGGCCTTGGGCGCTGAAGTTCAGCGAGTCACCACCACGGGCGTAATACATGTAGATGTGGCCGCCATCCAGAAACAAAGCCTTACGCTTTTCTGTGTAGCCAAGCGACGCATGGCTGCCTTTTTCGGCCACGTAATAGGCTTCGGTTTCAATAATTCGCGCGCAAAGCCACAAATCGCCGACGCGATGGCGTATGACTTTTCCGAGTAGTTCTCGCGCAAGAACTTGCGCGTCACGGTCGAAGAAGCTGTCGGGCAGGGCGCTGGCGGGGGGCTGCGGAGCAAAACTGGGCATGGCTGTCTGGGGTTAATACGGCTAAATGTGACGGAATAATAACAACTCCCGCCTTAATTACGGCTGAACCCCAGGTTTTTACAGTTCATTTCGACCATCCGCCCCACACCGCTGTCAGTCGGGCGGCGTCACAGCTATAATCTGCCGCTTTCCTCTTTGCCAAGACTCCCTGACCATGACTGAGTCCGTTCTTGACTACATGACCCGCCTGGGTCGCGCTGCCCGGCAGGCCTCGCGGTTGATCGCCCGTGCGAGCACTGCGCAGAAGAACCGCGCCCTGTTGGCCGCCGCCGATGCTCTGGATGCTTCGCGCTCCGAGCTGGCTGTCGCCAACGAACGGGACCTGGCCAACGGCCGCGCCAATGGCCTCGAGCCAGCCCTGCTGGACCGCCTGGCGCTGACGCCCGCGCGTATCGACGACATGATCGAAGGCCTGCGTCAGGTGGCCAAGCTGCCTGACCCCATCGGTGAAATCAGCGATATGCGCTACCTGCCGTCCGGCATTCAGGTCGGCAAGATGCGTGTGCCCCTGGGCGTCATCGGCATTATTTATGAGTCGCGCCCGAACGTGACCATTGACGCTGCGAGCCTGTGCCTCAAGTCGGGTAACGCGACCATCCTGCGTGGCGGTTCCGAGGCGATCAATTCCAACCGCGCCATTGCCGCCTGCATTCAGCAGGGCCTGGCGGTGGCCGAGTTGCCTGCCGAAGTGGTGCAAGTGGTGGAAACCACCGACCGCGCCGCCGTAGGCGCGCTGATCACCATGCCGGAATTTGTCGATGTGATCGTGCCGCGCGGTGGCAAGGGTCTGATTGAGCGCGTCAGCCGTGATGCCAAAGTGCCGGTGATCAAGCACCTGGACGGCGTGTGCCACGTGTTCATCGACGTCGCCGCCGATATCGACAAGGCGATCCGCATCGCCGACAACGCCAAGACCCACCGCTACGCCCCGTGCAACACCATGGAAACCCTGCTGGTGCACGTCGGCATTGCCGATCGCGTGCTGCCGCCGCTGGCTGCCATCTACCGGGAAAAGGGTGTGGAATTGCGTGGTTGCGAGCGTACCCGTGCGCTGCTGGGCGCGGACGTGATCGAGGCGACTGAACAAGACTGGTACACCGAGTACACGGCGCCGATCCTGTCGATCCGCATCGTCGATGACCTGGACCAGGCCATCGAACATATCAACAAGTATGGCTCCAAGCACACCGACGCCATTGTTTCCGAGCATTTCAGCGATGCCCGGCGTTTCCTCAACGAAGTGGATTCCGCTTCGGTGATGGTCAACGCCTCGACGCGTTTTGCCGACGGCTTCGAGTATGGCCTGGGGGCGGAGATCGGCATCTCCACCGATAAGCTTCACGCACGCGGCCCGGTTGGCCTGGAAGGCCTGACCAGCGAGAAGTACGTGGTGTTCGGCGACGGTCATGTGCGCACTTGATGGCTAAACGCATCGGGCTGCTCGGCGGTACTTTCGACCCCGTGCACATCGGCCATTTGCGCAGTGCCCTGGAAGTCGCGGATGCCCTCGCGCTGGATGAGTTGCGCCTGGCACCCAATGCCCGGCCGCCGCATCGCGATACGCCGCAGGTGTCAGCGCAGCAGCGCCTGGAAATGGTGCGCCTTGCCGTAGACGGCATACCGCCGCTGGTGGTGGACGACCGCGAGCTCAAGCGCGATAAACCGTCCTACACTGTCGATACCCTGGAGCTGATGCGTGCCGAGTTGGCCGCAGATGACCAGTTGTTTCTGCTTTTGGGCTGGGACGCATTTTGCGGCCTGCCCTCTTGGCATCGCTGGGAGGAACTCCTCCAGCATTGCCACATCCTGGTTTTGCAACGCCCGGATGCCGACAGCGAACCGCCGGATGCCTTGCGCAACCTGCTGGCCGCGCGGTCGGTAAGTGACCCCTTGGCCCTGACCGGTCCGAACGGGAATATTGCATTCGTCTGGCAGACCCCGCTTGCGGTGTCTGCCACCCAGATCCGTCAACTGCTGGCCAGCGGGAAGTCGGTACGTTTCCTGGTGCCTGACGCGGTCCTGGCCTACATCGATGCGCACGGGCTTTACCGTGCGTCGAACTGAAAAGGCGCGCTTGAACGCACGAACAATCGTGCAGCGAGCGCCCGAACATACGAGCAAAACGAGTTTTATATGACGAACAAAGACGTAAGCAAAGTTAAGCGTAAAGGCACTTTCAAAAGCGCCCCGCTGCCAGTTGAAGCGCACACCGGCCCTGAGCTGGCTGGCGAAGAGCTGGTAAAAGTCGCCGTAGCTGCCCTGGAAGACGTTAAGGCCCAGGACATCCAGGTTCTGGACGTACGCGACAAGCAGAGCATCACCGACTTCATGATCATCGCCACCGGTACCTCCAACCGCCAGATCGGCGCAATGCTGGACAAGGTTCGCGAAGCCGTCAAAGCCCAAGGCGTGAAGCCGCTGGGTGAAGAAGGCAAGGGCGACAGCGACTGGGTGCTGCTGGACATGGACGACGTGATCGTTCACATGATGACCTCCAACGCCCGTCAGTTCTACGACCTGGAGCGTCTGTGGAAAGGCGCCGAGCAGAGCCGTGCGGCAGATGGCAAGCACCACAGCCCGGAAGTGGGCCACGCGCACTTCGACAAGCTCAACAAAGACCAGGAATAAGGAACGGCTGTGCGCCTGCGTCTGATCGCTGTCGGTTCACGCATGCCCAAGTGGGTGGAAGAAGGCTGGCACGAGTATGCCAAGCGTCTGCCCGCTGAGCTGTCGCTGGAGCTGGTGGAAATACCGCTCAACACCCGGGGCAAGAATGCCGACGTGGCGCGCTTTATCCGTCAGGAAGGCGAAGCCATGTTGGCCAAGGTCGGCCCCAACGAGCGTATCGTCACCCTTGAAGTGCACGGCAAGCCCTGGAGCACCGAGCAGTTGGCGGTGGAACTGGACCGCTGGCGCCTGGATTCGCGCACCGTCAACTTCATGGTCGGCGGCCCCGAAGGGCTGGCGCCGGAAGTGTGTGCGCGGGCGGACCAGCGATGGTCGCTGTCGGCACTCACGTTGCCGCACCCGTTGGTAAGGATTCTGATCGGTGAACAGCTGTATCGCGCCTGGACAGTTCTGTCCGGGCACCCTTACCACAAATAATCTGCGCCCCTCCCGATGACCCAGCCGATCCGCATCAAGGACCACGAGAAAGACGCACGTCTGGTGCGCTCGCGGGTCGTTTTCGGCGCGTTTTTGGTGGTGGGTCTGATTGCGGTGCTGATTGCGCGCCTGTATTTCCTGCAGGTGATCCAGTACGACTATCACTCCACGCTGTCGGAGAACAATCGGGTGCATGTGCAGCCGATTCCGCCGACCCGTGGGCTGATTTTCGATCGTAATGGCGTGGTGGTCGCGGATAACCGACCCAGCTTCAGCCTGAGCATGACCCGTGAGCGTTCCGGCGACTGGCAGCAGATCCTCGATGTCATCGTCGAAGTGCTGCAACTGACGCCGGAAGACCGGGTGATCTTCGAAAAACGCATGAAGCAGGGGCGCCGGCCCTTCGAGCCGGTGCCGATCCTGTTTGAACTGACTGAAGAGCAGATCGCGCGGATCGCGGTGAACCAGTTCCGCCTGCCCGGTGTGGAAGTGGTGGCGCAGTTGGTGCGGCACTACCCGCAAGGGGCGCATTTTGCGCATTCGGTGGGCTACATGGGCCGAATCAACGAGAAAGAGCTGAAAAGCCTCGATCCGGTGAATTACAGCGGCACCCACCACATTGGCAAAACCGGCATCGAGCGTTTCTACGAGCCCGAACTGCACGGCCAGGTGGGTTACGAAGAAGTCGAGACCAACGCCCGGGGCCGCGTGCTGCGGGTGCTCAAGCGCACCGACCCGGTGCCGGGCAAGGACATTGTGCTGAGCCTGGACATCAAGCTGCAGGAAGCGGCCGAGATGGCGCTCGGCGGTCGGCGGGGCGCCGTGGTGGCACTGGACCCCAAGACCGGCGAAGTGCTGGCGATGGTCAGCCAACCGAGTTTCGACCCTAACCTGTTTGTGACCGGGATCAGCTTCAAGGCCTACGCCGAGCTGCGTGATTCGGTTGACCGGCCGCTGTTCAACCGCGTGCTGCGCGGGCTGTATCCGCCAGGCTCGACCATCAAGCCGGCGGTGGCGATTGCCGGCCTGGATTCGGGCGTCGTGACCGCATCGAGCCGTGTGTTCGACCCGGGCTACTACATGCTGCCCAACTACGATCACAAATACCGTAACTGGAACCGCACCGGTGACGGCTATGTCGACCTGGATACCGCGATCATGCGCTCCAACGACACCTATTTTTATGACCTGGCCCACAAGCTGGGGATCGACCGGCTATCTGCCTATATGGGCAAGTTCGGCCTTGGTCAGAAAGTCTCCCTGGACATGTTCGAAGAGTCCCCCGGCTTGATGCCGTCGCGGGAGTGGAAGCGCGCGACCCGGCGCCAGGCGTGGTTCCCGGGTGAAACCCTGATTCTCGGGATCGGCCAGGGCTACATGCAGGCGACGCCGCTGCAACTGGCCCAGGCCACGGCGCTGGTGGCCAACAAAGGCATCTGGAACCGCCCGCACCTGGCCAAGACCATTGAGGGCGAGAAGCCTTTGGATGAGAACCCGATTCCCGACATTGTGCTGCGCGACCCGTCCGACTGGACCAAGGTCAACCACGGCATGCAGCAGGTGATGCACGGCGCCCGTGGTACCGCGCGCAAGGCCGCGGTCGGCGCGCAGTATCGCATTGCTGGCAAGAGCGGTACCGCCCAGGTGGTCGCGATCAAGCAGGGCGAGAAATATGACCGTTCCAAGGTTCAAGAGCGCCACCGTGACCACGCCTTGTTTGTCGGCTTCGCTCCGGCCGACGACCCGAAAATCGTGGTGGCGGTGATGGTTGAAAACGGCGAGTCCGGCTCCGGCGTCGCAGCGCCCGTGGTGCGCCAAGTGATGGACGCCTGGCTGTTGGCCGACGACGGCAAGCTCAAGCCCGAATATGGCGGCCCCCCTTCAAGCACCGAGGTTACGGCCCGTGAAGAGTAATTTTGACCGCATCCTCTCCAGCGAAGATGTGATGCGTCGGCGTGCGACGTTGCTGCAGCGCATGCACATTGATGGCCCGTTGCTGATCCTGCTGCTGACCCTTGCAGCCGGCAGCCTGTTCGTTCTTTATTCGGCCAGCGGCAAGAACTGGGACCTGTTGATCAAGCAGGCCTCGTCGTTCGGCCTGGGTCTGTTGTCGATGGTGGTGATTGCCCAGTTGGAGCCACGTTTCATGGCGCGCTGGGTGCCACTCGGTTATGTCGCCGGCGTATTGCTGTTGGTGGTGGTGGACGTGATGGGCCACAACGCCATGGGGGCGACGCGCTGGATCAACATTCCGGGGGTGATTCGCTTCCAGCCGTCGGAATTCATGAAGATCCTGATGCCAGCGACGATCGCCTGGTACCTGTCCAAGCGCACCTTGCCGCCACAGCTCAAGCACGTGGGGATCAGCCTGATATTGATCGGCGTGCCATTCATTCTGATCGTGCGCCAGCCGGACCTCGGCACCTCGCTGCTGATCCTCGCGGGCGGTGCGTTCGTGCTGTTTATGGGCGGCTTGCGCTGGCGCTGGATCCTCAGCGTGCTGGCTGCGGCGATCCCGGTGGCCGTGGCCATGTGGTTCTTCTTTATGCACGACTACCAGAAGCAGCGGATCTTGACGTTCCTCGACCCGGAGAGCGACCCGTTGGGCACCGGCTGGAACATCATCCAGTCCAAAGCCGCCATCGGCTCTGGCGGTGTATTTGGTAAGGGCTGGTTACTGGGCACTCAGTCGCACCTCGACTTTTTGCCCGAGAGCCACACGGACTTCATCATTGCGGTAATGGGCGAAGAGTTCGGCCTGGTGGGCATTTGCGCGCTGTTGCTGATTTATTTGCTGTTGATTGGTCGCGGGTTGGTGATTACCGCGCAAGCGCAGACGCTGTTCGGCAAATTGCTTGCCGGCAGCCTGACCATGACTTTTTTTGTTTACGTTTTCGTCAACATCGGTATGGTCAGTGGCCTGTTGCCGGTGGTTGGGGTGCCGTTGCCGTTCATTAGCTACGGCGGAACTTCGCTGGTGACATTGCTGTCTGCGTTTGGGGTTTTGATGTCGATTCATACGCATCGCAAGTGGATCGCGCAGGTTTGAATAAGGTGAAGATGTCAATGCAAGTAATGCGCGGCTGGGCGACTCGGCACGCGTCCTGGATGGGCCTGATTGGGCTGCTGGGCGCGACGCAAGAGGTGCAGGCCGGTGACTACGATGGCTCACCCCAGGTCGCCGAATTCGTCGGTGAAATGACCCGCGACTACGGTTTCGCCGGTGAGCAGTTGATGGGCATATTCCGTGAAGCCCAGCGCAAGCAGGCGATCCTCGACGCGATCTCGCGTCCCGCCGAGCGCGTAAAACAGTGGAAAGACTATCGCCCGATGTTCCTCACCGACGCCCGCGTGGCCCGCGGTGTGGATTTCTGGCGCCAGCACGAAGCCGTGTTGGCCCGTGCCGAGCAGGAGTACGGTGTGCCGGCTCAGGTGATCGTCGCGATCATCGGCATTGAAACCTTTTACGGGCGCAATACCGGCAGCTACCGGGTGATCGACGCCTTGTCGACCCTGGGCTTCGATTACCCGCCGCGCGCCGAGTTCTTCCGCAAGGAGCTGCGCGAATTCCTGTTGCTGGCCCGCGAAGAGCAGGTCGACCCGCTGACCCTCAAAGGCTCCTACGCCGGTGCGATGGGCTTGCCGCAGTTCATGCCGAGCAGCTTTCGCGCTTATGCAGTGGATTTCGACGGCGACGGCCACATCAATATCTGGAGCAACCCCGACGACGCCATTGGCAGCGTGGCCAGCTACTTCAAGCGCCACGGCTGGGTGGCTGGCGAGCCCGTGGTGATCCGTGCCGATGTCACCGGTGATCGCGCCGATGAGGGCCTGACCCAGGGAATCGAGCCGGTCAAGACCGTTGGGGAGTTGCGAGCGCTGGGCTGGTCGAGTCAGAATGCGCCACGCGACGATATGCCGGTGACGGCGTTCCGCCTTGAAGGCGAAAACGGCCCGGAATACTGGATGGGCCTGAAGAATTTTTACGCAATCACGCGTTATAACCGCAGTGTGATGTACGCCATGGCCGTGCATCAGCTGTCAGACATGCTGGTCCAAGCACGGGGCAACAAGTAATGCGGGTACCGCCGTTCAATAAACCGCTCAAGCTGGTGGCGTTTGCCGCGTTGTCCTTGCTGGTCGTCAGTTGCTCATCCACCACCACCAGCCGCGCGCCAGCGCAAAAGGGCGGCGCTATCGTCCGTGCCAAGCCTGGGCTGGACATCAACCGCGCGCACAAAGATGGCGCGCCGTGGTGGGATGTCGACGTTTCGAAAATCCCGGATGCCACGCCAACCCTGCACACCGGCCCGTACAAGGCCAACCCCTATACCGTGCTGGGCAAGAACTACTTTCCGCTGCAGGATTCCAAGACCTATGTCCAGTCGGGCACGGCGTCCTGGTACGGCACCAAGTTCCATGGCCAGAACACCGCCAACGGCGAAGTCTATGACCTGTACGGCATGAGCGCGGCCCACAAGACGTTGCCGCTGCCCAGCTACGTACGCGTCACCAACCTGGACAACAACCGCTCGGTGATCCTGCGGGTCAACGACCGTGGTCCGTTCTATTCGGATCGGATCATCGACTTGTCCTACGCCGCGGCCAAGAAACTCGGTTATGCCGAAATCGGCACCGCGCGGGTGAAAGTAGAAGGCATCGACCCGGCGCAGTATTGGGCTCAGCGTGGCAAACCGGCACCGTTGATGCTCAACGAGCCGCAAACCCCGCAACCGCAAGTGACTGCATCCGCCGGCAAGATCGAACAGTGGACGCCACCTCCGGCGCAGCACGCGCCGGACACCGTTGTCGTGCCTCGCGCGGCTCCGGGGGCTTCTACCGTGGGCGGTCAGTACCTGCAAGTGGGTGCTTTCGCCAACCCGGATGCGGCAGAACTGTTAAGGTCCAAGCTCAGCGGCATGGTCAACGCGCCGGTTTTCATCAGCTCCATCGTGCGTAACCAGCAGACCTTGCACCGTGTGCGCATGGGGCCGATCGGGTCGCCAAGCGAAGTGGCGCAGGTTCAGAATAGCGTGCGCCTGGCCAATCTGGGGCAACCCAGCGTGGTCACCGCCGAATAACAAAGATTGATGGCTCAGGCGCGTACGCGGGCCTGGGCCCTGGTTGTTGGCTCGTTGAACAATAAAAACCCAGGGGCAAGGGGTGAGCGGGCAACCGAACACGTGACAGTCTGGCAGCGGGCTGTCTGAATAGTTTTGCCCGCGAGGGCAAGTTTCCATAAGCAATTTCGAGAGACGGATGAACATCACCACCTTAGCCAAACGCACGTGCCTGCTTCTTTCGCTGATCATCACTCCGGCCGCCTGGGCGGTTGAAATGGTGCCGGCTTCCCCGCAACTGGCCGCCAAGGCCTGGGTTCTCATGGATGCCGCCAGCGGCAACGTGCTGGTCGAGAACAACGGTGACCAGCGCCTGCCACCGGCCAGCCTGACCAAGCTGATGACGGCTTACATCGCGACCCTGGAAATCCGTCGCGGGCAGATCGGCGAAAACGACCCGGTCACCGTCAGCGAAAATGCCTGGCGCACCGGCGGTTCGCGGATGTTCATCAAGGTGGGTTCGCAAGTCACCGTGAGCGACCTGCTGCACGGCATCATCATCCAGTCCGGTAACGACGCCAGCGTGGCCCTGTCCGAGCACATCGCCGGCAGCGAAGATGCGTTCGCCGACATGATGAACAAAACCGCTGGCGACCTGGGCATGACCAACAGCCACTTCATGAACCCGACGGGTCTGCCGAACCCGGAGCACTATTCGTCGGCTCACGACATGGCGCTGCTGGCTCGCGCGATTATTCGTGTCGACCCGGTGCACTACGCGATCTACTCCCAGAAGGAATTCTTCTGGAACAACATCAAGCAGCCTAACCGCAACCTGCTGCTGTGGCGCGACAAGACCGTCGACGGCCTGAAAACCGGCCACACCGACGAAGCCGGCTACTGCATGGTGTCGTCCGCCGTACGTGATGGCCAGCGCCTGATCGCCGTCGTATTCGGTACCAACAGCGAGCAGGCCCGTGCGGCCGAAACGCAAAAACTGCTGACCTACGGCTTCCGCTTCTTCGAAACCCAGACCTTCTACCAGAAGGGCACTGAACTGGCGCAGGCGCCGGTATGGAAAGGCGCAACCCATCAAGTCAAAGCCGGCCTGGCTGAAGACCTGACCCTGACCATGCCTAAAGGCCAGCTGAAAAAGCTCGCTGCCAGCATGACCATGAACCCGCAATTGGTAGCGCCAATCGCCAAGGGTGACGTTATCGGTAAAGTCGAAGTGAAACTGGACGACAAGGTGGTGCACAGCGCCGACCTGATCGCGCTGGACGCCGTCGACGAAGGTGGTATCTTCCGCCGCGTGTGGGATAGCATCCGTCTATTCTTCTACAGCTTGTTCAACTGATAAGTGTGCACCTGCAAAGCCCCGTGTTGATCCGACACGGGGCTTTGCCCGTCGCCACGGCTTACGCTTACGAGGCCGTTACGCCATGACCGATAAAGAAGTAAAGGCGCCAAAGATCGAATTCCCAAACGTGGACTATCCCGTCAAGGTGATCAGCGATACCGGTGCGGGCAACAAAGACAAGATTCTCGAGATTGTGCGTAAACACGCGACGATCAACGACAACCGGGTGGACGAGCGTTTGAGCTCCAACGGTAAATACACCACGATCCAGTTGCACATCGTTGCGACCGGTCAAGACCAGCTCTACGACATCAACAGCGAACTGCGGGCCACCGGCTTCGTGCACATGGTGCTGTGATGTCACAGGTCCTGGGCTTTCGCGAGCTCGGCCAGATGGCCTACGAGCCCGTCTGGCACGCCATGCAGCGCTTCACCAATGAGCGCGGCAGTTCGGCACCGGATGAGATCTGGCTGGTGGAGCACCCGCCGGTGTTCACCCAGGGCCAGGCTGGCAAGGCCGAGCACCTGCTGCTGCCGGGGGATATCCCGGTGGTGCAGGTCGACCGAGGCGGTCAAGTGACTTACCATGGGCCGGGTCAGCTTGTAGCGTATCTATTGCTGGACGTGCGCAAGCTTGGGTTTGGCGTACGTGACCTTGTAAGCCGCATGGAGGCTTGCCTGATCGAGCTGTTGGCCAGTTACGGCGTGAGCGCTGCGGCCAAGCCCGATGCACCCGGTGTGTACGTGGACGGCGCGAAAATCGCCTCACTCGGTTTGCGGATTCGCCACGGTTGTTCCTTTCATGGCCTGGCCCTGAATGTGGACATGGACCTGGCGCCGTTTCGGCGGATCAACCCGTGCGGTTACGCCGGGCTGGCGATGACCCAACTGAGCGACCACGCCACACCGATTAAATTTGCCGAGGTAAGTGCCCGGCTGCGTGCGCAGCTCGTCAAACACCTCGACTATGCTGAGCAGACGACCCTCACGGGCGGAATCGACTGATTATGACTACTGATGCAGTGCAAACCATGATCCCGACGCTGGATGTTACCGAACGTCCGGCCCCGGCCCCGCGTGCCAAGGTGGAAGCCGGCGTCAAGCTGCGCGGCGCCGAGAAGGTTGCACGCATCCCGGTCAAGATCATCCCGACCACCGAACTGCCGAAAAAACCGGACTGGATTCGCGTGCGCATCCCGGTCTCGCCGGAAGTCGACCGTATCAAGGCCCTGCTGCGCAAACACAAGCTGCACAGCGTGTGCGAAGAAGCGTCCTGCCCGAACCTGGGTGAGTGCTTCTCCGGCGGCACGGCCACCTTCATGATCATGGGTGACATCTGCACCCGTCGTTGCCCGTTCTGCGACGTTGGCCATGGCCGGCCGAAGCCACTGGACGTCAACGAGCCGGAAAGCCTGGCCATCGCCATTGCCGACCTGAAACTCAAGTACGTGGTAATCACCTCGGTAGACCGCGACGACCTGCGTGACGGCGGTGCCCAGCACTTTGCCGACTGCATCCGCGAAATCCGCAAGCTGTCGCCGAACGTGATGCTCGAAACCCTGGTTCCTGACTATCGCGGTCGCATGGACGTCGCGCTGGAAATCACCGCGGCCGAGCCACCGGATGTGTTCAACCACAACCTGGAAACCGTGCCACGCCTGTACAAGGCGGCGCGCCCGGGTTCGGACTACCAGTGGTCGCTGACCCTGCTGCAGAAATTCAAGCAGATGATGCCGCACATCCCGACCAAATCCGGCCTGATGCTGGGCCTGGGCGAAACCGACGAAGAAGTGATCGAAGTCATGAAGCGCATGCGCGAACACGACATCGACATGCTGACCCTGGGCCAGTACCTGCAACCGTCCCGCAGCCACTTGCCGGTGCAGCGTTTCGTGCACCCGGACATCTTCGCCTGGTTTGCCGAGGAAGGTTACAAGATGGGCTTCAAGAACGTGGCGTCAGGCCCGCTGGTACGTTCCTCGTACCACGCTGATGAGCAGGCCAAGCTGGTCAAGGCAAGCCTGGTTTCCTGATAGGGGTTTGCGTAACGCCGCTTATCCAATGTGGGAGCGGGCTTGTGTGGGAGCTGGCTTGCCTGCGAATGCATCACCTCGATCTATCCGTTTATCGAGGTGATGCATTCGCAGGCAAGCCAGCTCCCACAAGGTCCCGCTCCCACATTTCGTTCTGCGTTGTTATATAGAGGGAGAGCATGGATGAAGACTCAACTCGCGGCGGCTGTGCCTGCTTTACGTGCCGAAGGTGTGATCGGCCTGATCGCCCCTGCCGGTCCTGCCGCACTGGATGTTGAAAAAGCCGGGCAATGGATGCGCGCCCGTGGCCACGAACTGCGGATATTTTCGGGTGTGTATGAGCGCGACGGCTACCTGGCCGGCAGTGATGACGTGCGCCTGCGTGACTTGCATGCTGCTTTCTCCGATCCTGAAATCGATGCCATCTTCTGTCTGCGTGGCGGCTACGGCACACCGCGCTTGCTTGACCGGCTGGATTTCGAGCTGATTCGCGCCAATCCCAAACCGTTCGTGGGTTATAGCGATATCACGGCTCTGCACCTTGCCATCAACCGTTATGCGGGTTTCGTGACCTTTCATGGGCCGATGCTTAACGCCGACCTGCTCGGTGACAAGCAGCAGCCTACCGAGTCGTCCTTGTTCAGCATGCTACGTGGCCAACTCCGCGCCGGTAGCGTGCTCGCGCACCCGGTGGCTTATCCGCTGACGACGATTGAGCCCGGTATCGCGTGTGGGCGTTTGCTCGGGGGGAACCTGTCGATGATCGCGGCGGTGATGGGCACAGCCTACGAAATCGACGCTGAAGGCATCATCCTGTTTATCGAAGACGTCAACGAGCCGATTTATCGGATTGACCGCCTGCTGACCCATTTGCGCCTGGCGGGCAAGCTGGCCCAGGTGGCGGGTGTGTTGGTGGGGGATGTGTCGGGTGTGGATAACGCTGCGCTTTCGCGACTGCTGAAGCAGACCTTCGAGCCGTTGTGCATACCGGTGTTGTCCGGCTGGCGCAGTGGCCACTGCGATCCGAACCTGACGTTGCCAATGGGCGCGTTGGTGCGGTTGGATGCCGGGGAGCAGCGGGTGGTGTTGGAACAGGATGTCGTGTCCAACTGCTGATTTTTGTCGCTGGTCAGGCCGCTATCGCAGGCAAGCCAGCTCCCACATTCAACCGTGTCCATACGTTGGAGTGCAGTCTAATGTGGGAGCAGCGGGTGGGGCTGGAACAGGATGTTGTTCTGAAGTAATTTTCGCCTGTCATGCCGTCTTCGCAGGCAAGCCAGCTCCCACATTCAACCGTGTCCATACGTTGGAGTGCAGTCTAATGTGGAGCAGCGGGTGGGGCTGGAACAGGATGTTGTTCTGAAGTAATTTTCGCCTGTCATGCCGTCTTCGCAGGCAAGCCAGCTCCCACATTCAACCGTGTCCATACGTTGGAGTGCGGTCTAATGTGGGAGCAGCGGGTGGTGTTGGAACAGGATGTTGTTCTGAAGTAATTTTCGCCTGTCATGCCGTCTTCGCGAGCAAGCCCGCTCCCACATTCAACCGTGTCCATACTTTGGAGTGCGGTCTAATGTGGGAGCGGGCTTGCTCGCGAAAGCGGCAGTCGCCGTAAGCCGATTTACCGGCTCTGCAACGACTCCAGCAGCTTCACCGTCGGATACCCATCCGCCGGCCAACCCAACGACTGCTGTGCTGCCCGGATCGCCTTACGCGTATTCGCGCCGATAATGCCGTCCGGGTTACCAGCGTCATACCCATTGGCGCTGAGCGCCGTCTGCAAATCAATGCGCTGGGAACGACTCAGCGGCAGTTCATCTTTTGGCCAATCGCCACGAATCACACCCGCGCCACCAAACCGCTCTGACAACAGGCCCACGGCCAGCGCGTAGGACGACGAGTTGTTGTACTTGAGGATTGCGCGGAAGTTATCCAGCACCAGGAACGCCGGGCCACGGTAGCCTGCCGGCAGCAGCAGGGCGGCGGACAAGGAGTCGACGTTTGGCGGCATGCTCGCACCCGGTGGCAGTTGGATGCCAAGCTTCATCCACTCGCCAACGCTTTTGCGTATACCGCCATCGGCGAGGGCGTAATCGAAGTTCGCCGGCAGTTGTTTCACCTCAAAGCCCCACGGCTGGCCTTTCTGCCAGCCGGAGCTTTGCAGGTAGTGCGCGGTGGAGGCGAGGGCGTCGGCTGGGCTGTTCCAGATATCGCGACGACCGTCGCCATCGAAGTCGACGGCGTGGGTGTTGTAGGTGGTCGGGATGAACTGGGTCTGGCCCATGGCACCGGCCCAGGAGCCTTTCATCTGGTCGGCCTGGATGTCGCCATGCTGGATGATTTGCAGCGCCGCCAGCAGTTGTGCCTGGGCGAACGCCGGGCGACGGCCTTCATAAGCCAGGGTCGCCAGGGAGCGAATCACCGAATTATTGCCCTGGAACTGGCCAAAGTTGCTTTCCATACCCCACACCGACACCAACGCCTGGCGGTCGACGCCATAACGTTGCTCGATACTTTGCAGGATATCGGCGTACTTGATCAGCAAGGCCTGGCCGTTACGCACGCGCACCGGCGACAGGGCACCGTCGAGGTATTCCCATACTGGCCGGGAAAATTCCGGTTGGCTGCGGTCTGCGCGAATCACCGCCATATCGGGTGTGACGTTAGCGAAGGCGTTATCAAAAACGGCAGCGGTGATACCCGCTTTGAGGGCTTCCACTCGAAAGCCAGCCTGCCATTCGGCAAAGGTCTGGGTCGGTTGGATATCAAGGTTGTCCACAGCCAAGGGCGCAACCACAGCAGGCGCAACGGCCGGCACGGTCTGGAGTCTTGGCAGGGGTTGAGCGTCCGCGGCGGTAGGTTTTTCCGCGCAGGCGACAAGCAGAATGAGGCTGGAGGCAGCAATCAATTGGCGAAGGTGCCAACGACGGGAAAGACTAGAGGGCATGCACAGGTCCAGGGATTACAAATCAGGTACAGACCTTATCATGCCGGAGGGGCGCTTGCCTTCAGGCAGCCAGAAAGTAAGAAGCCTCCCAGCTATTAGACTGGAAGGCTTCGCGGCGGTAGCTGCCTTTGCCCTTGCCGGCGCGTTCCTGACGGCTGCGGAACAGTGGCTGGGCGATGATGGATTTGGCCTTGTTGGGGCCATGCTTGGATGGCTTTTTGCTCATGTCGGTGCTCTCTTTATGTGGGCTTGAGATGGGATGAAGCGGTGCAAATCATCTGCCGAAGTGGCGCCGCTGTAAAGCCCGGCGCTGTGTAGGAAATATAGAAGATCTGAACGTGTGCACCGTTAAAAGGTGGGGCTTGCTCGCGAATAGGGTGTGTCAGTCACTATACAGGTTGACTGAACCACCGTATTCGCGAGCAAGCCCGCTCCCACATAGGTTCTGTGCTGTCAGGTGAAACAGCTATTCAGCAGGCAATGTCAGGCGCTGGCCAGACATCAACAGTGACAAACGACTCAGGCTCATCCACGGCGAGCCCGCCGCCTGGCCTTTGATCTGCGCATCGATGCGCTGGGCTTCCAGCAACAGTTGCGCCCAGCGTTGCGCCGAGTACCGTTGCAGGGCTTTGCTCATCAGCGGTTTCCGTTTGTCCCACACAGGAGGTTTGGCCTGGCTGAAGCATTTGTCCAACGGTGTGCCCTGACTGAATTGCAGGGAAATATTAGCCAGTACCCGCAGCTCCCGGGCCAGGGCCCACAGAATCACCGGTGGCTCCACGCCTTCGCCACGCAGCCCTTCAAGCATGCGCAACGCGTGGGCGGGTTCGCCGTTAAGGATCGCATCCACCAGCCCGAACACGTCAAAGCGAGCGCTATCGGCCACTGCGCCTTGGACGGTTTCGACCGTTATCTGCCCTTCGTCAGCCATCAGCTTGAGCTTTTCGATTTCCTGGGCGGCGGCAAGCAAGTTGCCTTCGACCCGGGCGGCAATCAGCTCTACCGCGTCTTGTGTCGCCGACAGCCCCGATTGGGACAGGCGCTGACGAATCCATTGCGGCAACTGGTTGCTGTCCACTGGCCAGATCTGGATAAACTGGGTTTGCGGGCCTTCTACCAGCGCCTTGCCCCACTTGGTTTTCTGCGCGCTGCCATCCAGCTTGGGCAGGCTGATCAGCAACACCGTGTCTTCAGCGGGGCGCGAGCAGTATTCCATCAAGGCCGCCGCACCCTTGTCCCCGGGCTTGCCTGAAGGCAGGCGCAGTTCCAACAGGCGTTTTTCGGCGAACAGCGACATGCTCGCACCCGCTTGCAGCAGCGTCCCCCAGTCGAAACTGGCATCGGCGCTGAACACCTGGCGTTCGTCGAAGCCTTGCTGGCGTGCGGCGGTGCGAATGGCGTCTGCGGCTTCCTGGCACAACAGCGGGTCATCACCGCTGACGATATAGACAGGCGCAAGGCCACCTTGCAGGTGTTTGGCGAGTTGGGCGGGGGCGAGTTTCATAGGCGGGGCGAACGGGGCGCCAAAGGCGCCCCGTCTGGCTTACTCGACAGGGACTTCAACAGGCGATTGTTTCGGCGTGTTGTCTTCATACTCTTTCGCGGCTTTCAGGGCATCGGCGTCAGCCTTGGCCTTGTTGTCGGCAGTTTGCTGCAAGGCTGCGAGTTTGTCCGGGGTCAGCTGCTGCAAGCGGACCATCAGACGCTGCACCAGCTCACGACGCATTTCCTTGCGAACCTGGATGATCTCCGAGTCCGAACCCACCAGGTTGTTACCGTCGTGGCTCACGACCTTCTGCACTTCAACCTTGTCACCCATCAATGGCAGGTGGTCGCGGCCTTGCAGTTCGTAGATCACCAGGCTGTTCAGCTCAATGTCGGACGCACGGCCGGCACTGGCGTAGCTGAGGTTACGCTGGGTTTCTTTCTCGTCCACCAGGACCAGTTTGTAGGTCGCGCCGGCAGCGACACGCACACCGCTACTTTCCAGGGTCTGGCGCAGTTGCGTCACGGTATCGCCATAGGCGTTACGGGCGCTGACGTCCAGTTCCTTGATGCTCAGTTCGTTGGTGCCGGTGCCACGCAGCTGAAAGCCGCAAGCGCTCAGCAGCACAGCGAGGCCCATCACCAGCAAATTGCGTTTGATCATTTTGTTGCTCCCCTTGAAACCATGTGGGCCTTATCGAGGCCTTAAAGGTTTAGTTCGGCGCAGGGCTCAAGCCCTGCGCCCGATCCGATTAGCTGGCGACGATATTGACCAGTTTGCCAGGCACTACGATCACTTTGCGGATCGTCAGGCCTTCGGTAAAGCGCAGCACGTTCTCGTTGATACGCGCAGCCGCTTCCACGTCTTCACGACTGGCGCTGGCCGGCATGTCGATCTGGCCACGCAGTTTACCGTTGACCTGAATCACCAGTTGCAACGTGTCCTGTACCAGGGCGCTGTCATCCTGAACCGGCCATTCGGCGTCGATCACCGCGCCGTCGTGGCCCAAACGGTTCCACAGTTCGTGGCTGATGTGCGGCGTGATTGGCGCCAGCAGCAGCACGACCGTTTCCAGGCCTTCGTGTACCAGCGCGCGGTCCTGTTCGGTGGCTTGCGGCGCTTTTTCCAGCACGTTCATCAGCGTCATCACCTGAGCGATGGCGGTGTTGAATTTGTGGTTCTGCCCGACGTCCTGGCTCGCTTGGCGAATGGCCAGGTGCGTGCTGCGACGAATGGCTTTCTGTTCATCGTTCAAGGACGCCACGTCCAGCTTGCCCGGAAGGCCCAGGCTGACATGGGCGTGCGCCAGGCGCCAGACGCGCTTGAGGAAGCGGTGCGAACCCTCGACGCCGGAGTCGGACCATTCGGCGCTCATGTCAGGCGGCGAGGCGAACATCATGAACAGGCGGCAGGTGTCGGCGCCAAACTGATCGATCATCGACTGAGGGTCGACGCCGTTGTTCTTCGACTTGGCCATCTTCTCGGTGCCGCCGATTTCCACCGGCAGGCCGTCGGCGATCAGCTTGGCGCTGATGACCTTGGCTTTGCTGTCACGCTCGAGTTCGACGTCGGCCGGGTTGAACCAGGTGTAGGCGCCATTGGCTTCGCGGCGATAGTAAGTATCGGCGATCACCATGCCCTGGGTCAGCAGGTTCTTGAACGGCTCATCGGAGCTCACCAGGCCTTCGTCGCGCATCAGCTTGTGGAAGAAGCGCGCGTAGAGCAGGTGGAGAATGGCGTGCTCGATGCCACCGATGTACTGGTCCACCGGCAACCAATGGTCGGCTGCGGATTTTTCCACCAGGCCGCCTTCATAGTGCGGCGAGGCGTAGCGAGCGTAGTACCAGGAGGACTCGACGAAGGTGTCCATGGTGTCGGTTTCACGCTTGGCCGGTGCGCCGCATTTCGGGCAGCTGCATTCGTAGAACTCGGGCATGCGCGCCAATGGCGAACCCGCGCCATCCGGCACCACGTCTTCCGGCAGTACCACCGGCAACTGGTCTTCCGGCACCGGCACATCACCGCAGGTTTCGCAGTGGATGATCGGGATCGGGCAGCCCCAGTAGCGCTGGCGGCTGATGCCCCAGTCGCGCAGGCGGAACTGGGTGCGCGAAGCACCGAGGTTTTTCTTGATCAGTGCGACTTCGATGGCGTCGAAGGCGCCTGCGAAGTCCAGGCCGTCGAATTCGCCGGAGTTGATCAGTTCGCCGTGCTCGCCGTAGGCATCTTGCCACGGGGCCGGGTTGGTATCACCCGAGCTGGTGCGTACTACCGATTTGATCGGCAGGTTGTACTTGGTGGCGAATTCGAAATCGCGCTCGTCGTGGGCCGGCACAGCCATTACCGCGCCATCGCCGTAGTGCATCAGCACGTAGTTGGCGACCCATACCGGCAGCTTCTCGCCGGTCAGTGGGTGCTCGACGAAGAGCCCGGTTGGCAGGCCTTTTTTCTCCTGGGTGGCGACGTCGGCTTCGGCCACGCTGCCGCCTTTGCATTCGGCGATGAACGCCTGCAGCTCAGGGTTGTTCTGTGCGGCCTGGGTGGCCAGCGGGTGTTCGGCGGCCACGGCGACATAGGTCGCGCCCATCAGGGTGTCCGGACGGGTGGTGAAGACTTTGAGTGCGCCCGCTTCGCCGATCGAATCGACGTTGTACGGGAATTGCACTTCCATGCCCTTGGATTTGCCGATCCAGTTGCGCTGCATGGTCTTGACCTGTTCAGGCCAGCCCGGCAGATCGTCGAGGCTCGACAAGAGTTCATCCGCGTAGGCGGTGATCTTGAAGTAGTACATCGGGATTTCGCGCTTTTCGATCAGCGCGCCGGAACGCCAGCCGCGACCGTCGATGACCTGTTCGTTGGCCAGTACGGTCTGGTCGACCGGGTCCCAGTTCACGGTGCCGCTCTTTTTGTAGATCACCCCTTTTTGGAACAGGCGAGTGAACAGCCATTGTTCCCAACGGTAGTAATCCGGCTTGCAGGTGGTCACTTCGCGGGACCAGTCCACCGCCAGGCCCAGGCTGCGCAGCTGGGTCTTCATGTAGGCAATGTTTTCGTAGGTCCACTTGGCGGGCGCCACGTTGTTTTTCATCGCGGCGTTTTCCGCCGGCATGCCGAAGGCGTCCCAACCCATGGGTTGCAGGACGTTCTTGCCGAGCATGCGCTGGTAGCGCGAGATGACGTCGCCGATGGTGTAGTTACGCACGTGCCCCATGTGTAGCTTGCCGCTGGGGTAAGGGAACATCGATAGGCAGTAGTAAGTCTCCTTGCCTGGCTGTTCACTGACTTCAAAGGACTTTTGCTCGTCCCAGAAGGTTTGGGCGGCATTTTCTATTTCACGGGGCTGATATTGTTCGTGCATGGCTACTTTTGAACTGAATAGGGGTGGCCTAATCCTCTTCGGTGCAACGTTCAGGTTGATCGACACCAAAAAGCGGCGCGTCCGTGCCTAAACCCTGCGGGAAGTGGAGTTACAGGAAGCGCCGTAGCATACATGACCCCACTCTATCGAGGGAAACCCTGATTGCGCAGGCAGGGCCGTCTGTCGCGGCGCCAGGCAGGTGCAGCGATGGAGACTACGCTGTTTATTGGGGAGTGAGTCTTATCTTCAATGAGGTGAGGGATGGTTGAATCGCAGCGAACTTTAACGAAACCGCAGTTGTACGAAGGACTGATCGACCGTTTGGGTCGGGCATTGGATGCTGCAAGAACCGCAGGCCGATTGCGTGATGAACGGCCTCTGGAACTGGAGTTGCGAGGCTTGAGCCAGGCAGAGCTTGAATTGATCAAGGTCTACCTGGAATTGAATCACCACCGTGCCTCTCAGGAGCAGGCTTCCCCGCCTGTTCAAGGGCCCTCGCGTTCGGCCAAGGTGATCTGGCTGAAAGATGTGGCTGCCGGTCGCGGCCCCGAAAAACACCGGGCCGTACGGTGCAAGTGAAGCACAGCGTTACCCGTTAGCCTTCTCGAAATAGGCTGGTAAAGATTGTCGCTAAACCCCGTTGCATCTAGGCTTCGGGCATCTGTGGAGATGCCCGATGCCTTTTCGTTATTTCATTAAACAATTGCTCTTGCCGCCCGGTATTTTTTTGCTGTTGCTGGCGTTTGCCTGGTGGTTTCGTAAAAGCCGCCCGCGCCTGGCGGGCTTCTGCTTTGCGGTGGGGTTGGGCGGGATGTGGCTGATCAGCTTGCCGGTGGCGGTGCAATGGGGCGCACATGCCCTGGAGACCGAACCGCCCTTGGCTCGTGAAGAGTGGGCAACGCTGGCCCAGCGCGCCGATGCGATTGTGGTGCTGGGCTCCGGGCGTGAACGGGGTGACCCCGCATGGGGCACCGACCAACCCACCGGGATCGGGCTTGAACGCCAGCGTTATGCCGCGCGGCTGGCCAAGGCGTCCGGCTTGCCGGTGCTGACCAGCGGCGGCTTGCACTACGACACGCCGCCGAGTGAGGCCGAGCTTATGGCGGTGTCGATGCAGGATGATTTCGGCGTTACGGTACGCTGGAAGGAAGAGCGCAGCCGTACCACCTGGGAAAACGCGCAGATGAGCGCCGGGATTCTATTGCCGCAAGGCATCAAGCGTGTGGTGGTGGTGACCCAGGCCTGGCATATGCCGCGCGCAGTCTGGAGCTTTGAGAAGGCCGGTTTCACTGTGGTGCCGGGGCCGGTGGGCTTTTTGGGCGTGGACAATGCCCGACCGTTGGGCGGCTGGATGCCTGAGTTTGTGTCGGTGTGGCGCAGCGGGCAGTTGATCAATGAGGCGGTGGGGCAGGTGGGGTATCGGTTGTTTTGTCGATAACGCCGCAATTCAAAATGTGGGAGCGGGCTTGCTCGCGAATGTAGTGGTTCAGCCAGCCCATACAGTGACTGACACCCCGCTTTCGCGAGCAAGCCCGCTCCCACATTGGTTTTGCAGTGTCTGTTAAACCGTTTTGGACATCCGGCCCGCCAGCAGCGCCCAGCCAAACAAGCCCAGGCACACGATGATCAGCGGCCACGAGCGCCATTGCAGGTACGGCGTCAGGTTGTGCATCGGCACCACTTCACCGTAGAGAATCCCGCGCTCGAACTGCGGGATCTGCTCGGTGATCTGCCCAAACGGGTTGATCAGGCCGGTGACGCCGTTGTTGGTCGCGCGGATCATCCAGCGTCCCGCCTCCAGTGCGCGCATCTGCGCCATTTGCAGGTGTTGCAGCGGGCCGATGGAACGGCCGAACCAGGTGTCGTTGCTGATCGTCAGCAACAGATCGCTCTGGGCCGACAGGCCGGCGGCAAATTCCGGGTACACCACTTCATAACAAATGAACGGCGCAATCTGATAGCCCTTGGCTTGCAGCATCGCCTGATCGGCAGGGCCGCGGGCGAAGTCCGACATCGGCAAGTCGAAGAAGGCAATCACGCCACGCAGCATGTCTTGCAGCGGCACGTATTCGCCAAAGGGCACCAGCTTCTGCTTCAAGTAAGTGCCTTCGCCTTCGCCGACCACCGTGATGCCGTTGTAGTAGCGCTTCTGGTGGTGCACTTCCTGGCGGATCGGCACGCCGGTGATCAGCGCGGTGTGCCGGTCGGCAGCGAACTTGCCCATCATGCCCAGGTAGCCTTCGACGGATTCCTTGAGCACCGGTACGGCGGTTTCCGGCCACACCAACAGGTCGACTCGCTTGGAGCTGAAACTCATGTCGCGGTACAGCGCCAGCTGCGCATTGAGCTGCTCGGGGTCCCACTTCATGCTTTGTTCGACATTGCCCTGCACGGCGGCCACGCTCAGGGGGGCGCCAGAAGGCGTCGTCCAGGCGTGATGCTTGAGCGCCAAACCGATGGCCCACGGCGCAACCAGCAGCACCAGGCCCGCACCGATAAAGCCGTTGCGCTTGCTCGCCAGCAGGCGCGGCAGGTTGCACAGCACGGCAGCGGTCAGTGCCAGGGCGAAGGAGATCAGCCACATCCCGCCCAGCGGCGCGAGGCCGGTGAGTGGGCCGTCCAACTGGCTGTAGCCGGAGTACAGCCATGGGAAACCGGTCAGGAACCAGCCACGAAACGCCTCCTGGCCAACCCACAGCGCAGCAAACGTCAGCGCATCGGCCAGCGGCGCTTCATTACGACGCAACCAGCGTGCCCATAACCAGGCGGGCAGGGCGAAGAACCAGGCAATGGCAGCGGTAAACAGCAGCATCAAAAAGCCAGCGAGCAACACCGAAGCGCCGCCGAAGTGGTGGATGCTGTAGTAGATCCAGCTGGTGCCGGCGCCAAACAGGCCGAACCCGAAACACCAGCCACGGCCCAGGGCCTGACGGGGTGTCAGTTCGCGCAGGCCGATATAGAACAATCCGACTGCCACCAGTGCAAACGGCCACAAGTCGAACGGCGCCAGCGCCAGGGTAGTGATGGCGCCGGCCACCACAGCCAGCAAATTACCGGGCCAGCCGGGTGCGATCATACGGCGCATGTCAGTCCTTAGCGGGCAATAGGTGTCAGGCGAATCAGATGGATGCGGCGGCTGTCGGCATTCAGGATGCGAAAGCGATACGCGCCGATCTCCGTGGTTTCGTTACGCTTGGGCAGGTGCCCGAACGCACTCATCACCAGGCCACCCACGGTGTCGAACTCATCGTCGGAGAATTCGCTGTCGAAGAACTCGTTGAAGTTCTCGATCGGCGTCAGAGCCTTGACCAGGAAGTCACCGCTGGGCAGTGGCTTGATGTAGCTGTCCTCTTCGACGTCGTGCTCGTCTTCGATGTCGCCGACGATCTGTTCCAGCACGTCTTCGATGGTCACCAGGCCCGCTACGCCGCCGTATTCGTCGATCACAATGGCCATGTGATTGTGGTTGGCGCGGAATTCGCGCAGCAGCACATTCAGGCGCTTGGATTCAGGCACGAAGGTGGCCGGACGCAGCAGGTCCTTGATGTTGAAGTTGTCGCCGTTCTCCTTGAGGATCAACGGCAGCAGGTCCTTGGCCAGCAGGACACCCATGACGTCGTCATGGCTTTCACCGATAACCGGGTAGCGCGAGTGCGCCGAATCGATCACGGCCGGGAGGAATTCCCGTGGGGTCTGGGTCGCCTTGATGCTGATCATCTGCGAACGCGGGACCATGATGTCCCGAACTTGCAGGTCAGCCACCTGGATGGCGCCTTCGACGATGGCCAGCGCTTCGCTGTCCAGCAACTTGTTCTGATGGGCCTCGCGCAGCAGCTCAAGCAGCTCCTGGCGGTTTTTCGGCTCGTGGGCAAAAGCCTGGGTCAGTTTACCCAGCCATGACTTCTGCCCGTTGCTCGATCGGTCTTCGCTCATAGCGATTACTCTAAATCCTTTGTTGTGTCAGTAAGGTGTCGTTTCAGTTTTCGTCGTCAGCGTAAGGGTCACGGTGACCCAATTCTGCAAGCAACGTTTGTTCCAGTGTTTCCATTTCCTCGGCTTCGTCATCGTCTATATGGTCGTAACCCAAGAGATGCAAGCAGCCGTGGATGACTAGATGGGCCCAATGGGCCTCAAGTTCCTTGCCTTGTTCCTTTGCTTCGCGTTCCACCACCTCGACGCAGATCACCAGATCGCCCAGCAACGGGATATCCAGTAACTCATCCGGTACGTCGGCGGGGAAGGACAGCACGTTGGTCGCGTAATCCTTTTGGCGCCAGGTGTGATTCAGTTCACGGCCTTCGGGCTCGTCCACCAGGCGGATGGTCAGTTCCGAATCCGCGGTGCGCTGGCGCAGGGCCAGTGCGCACCATTGGCGGAACTGGGCTTCGCTGGGGGCGGGCGCTTCGGTGGCCAGCTGCAGGTCAAGCTCAAGCATCGCGGCGAACGTCCTTGGCGGGGGCGTCATCTTTGTGCTCGAAACGCTCGTAAGCCTCGACAATGCGCTGCACCAACGGGTGACGCACCACGTCCTTCGGCATGAAATGCGTGAAGCTGATGCCCGGCACGTCCTTGAGTACGTCGATCACCTGCGCCAGCCCCGACTTGGTGCCCTTGGGCAGGTCGACCTGGGTCACGTCACCGGTGATAACGGCCGTGGAACCGAAACCGATACGGGTGAGGAACATCTTCATCTGTTCGACGGTGGTGTTCTGGCTTTCGTCGAGAATGATGAAGCTGTTGTTCAAGGTACGGCCACGCATGTAAGCCAGCGGGGCGATCTCGATAACCTGGCGCTCGATCAGCTTGGCCACGTATTCAAAGCCGAGCATCTCGTAGAGCGCGTCATAGAGCGGGCGCAGGTACGGGTCGATCTTCTGGGCCAGGTCGCCGGGCAGGAAGCCGAGCTTCTCGCCAGCCTCGACCGCCGGGCGCACCAGCAGGATGCGGCGCACTTGCTCGCGCTCCAGGGCATCCACCGCACAGGCCACGGCCAGGTAGGTCTTGCCGGTACCGGCGGGGCCGATGCCGAAGTTGATGTCGTTGCCGAGGATTTCCTTGACGTAGCGCTGCTGATTCAAGCCGCGTGGGCGAATCATGCCTTTTTTGGTACGCAGGGCCACGCTGGCTTCGGCCACCGGGTTGTTGGCCAGGTCTTCCACGGCAGATTCCTGCAGGTACAGGTGCACGGTCTCCGGCGACAGCTCACTGCCCTTGGTTTCGCGGTAGAGGCGGCGGAGCAGGTGTTCTGCAGACGTGGTGTGCTGGGGTTCACCAATAAGCTCGAACTGATTACCGCGGTTGCGGATCTCGATACTCAGGCGTTGTTCGATCAGGCGCAGGTGCTCGTCGAACTGTCCGCACAGGTTGGCGAAACGGCGAGCCTCAAAAGGCTCGAGGAGAAAACGATGGGGTTCTATGGGTGCGTTCAAGGTCGCTTTTAGCCGCCCTTTGGCTGTTGAGATGAAAGAGAGGATAACGCCAGTGGCGCGGGTACGAAAGCACTTATCTAGCCCAAGTGCAGCACGGTTCCCATGTGGGAGCGGGCTTGCTCGCGAAGGCGGTGGGTCAGCTAATACATGTATCAACTGATCCACCGCCTTCGCGAGCAAGCCCGCTCCCACATTTTGATCTCAATCAGTCAGAAATATGGGTGGGTTACTGCACCAGCGAGCCGCGCAACGAGTGCGGTTGCGCCGCATCAATGTGCACATCGGCGAACTGGCCGATCAGGGTTGGGTTGTCGCAACGGAAGTTGACGATTCGGTTGTTCTCGGTACGGCCTTGCAACTCGCCGGGGTCTTTTTTCGAATAATCGGTGACCAGGATGCGCTGGATCGAACCGACCATTTGTCGGCTGATCTCGAAACCTTGCTGGTTCAGGCGGTGCTGCAGCGCATTCAAACGCTCTTTTTTCAGCGCTTCCGGCGTCTCATCCAACAGGTCGGCGGCCGGGGTGCCTGGGCGCTGGCTGTAGACGAACGAGTATGAGAAGTCGAAGCCGACGTCCTCGATCAACTTCATGGTTTGCTGGAAGTCTTTCTCGGTTTCACCAGGGAAGCCGACGATAAAGTCCGAGCTGATGCAGATACCCGGCACCGCCGCACGCAATTTGCGCAGTTTGGATTTGTACTCCAGCGCGGTGTGGTTGCGCTTCATCGCAGACAGGATGCGGTCCGAGCCTGACTGCACCGGCAAGTGCAGGTGTTTGACCAGCTCCGGCACCTCGGCGTGGGCCTGGATCAGGCTGTCGGAAAACTCCAGCGGGTGCGAGGTGGTGTAGCGAATACGCTCAATACCATCGACGGCGGCGACCACGCGGATCAGCTCCGCCAAGTCTGCCAGGCGCCCATCGTGGGTCTGGCCGCGATAGCCGTTGACGTTCTGGCCCAGCAGGGTGACTTCGCGCACGCCGTTTTCGGCCAGGTGGATGATTTCCGACATCACGTCGTCAAACGGCCGGCTGACTTCTTCGCCACGGGTGTAGGGCACCACGCAGAAGGTGCAGTACTTGCTGCAGCCTTCCATTACCGACACGTAAGCACTCGGCCCGTCGATGCGCGGCTCGGGCAAGTGGTCGAATTTTTCGATTTCCGGGAACGACACGTCCACCTGCGGCAGCTTGGTGATGCGTGCTGCGTCGATCATTTCCGGCAGGCGGTGCAGGGTTTGCGGGCCGAATACCACATCGACATACGGCGCGCGGTCG
Source organism: Pseudomonas sp. O39 (assembly GCF_045447295.1). Classification (NCBI taxonomy): domain Bacteria; kingdom Pseudomonadati; phylum Pseudomonadota; class Gammaproteobacteria; order Pseudomonadales; family Pseudomonadaceae; genus Pseudomonas; species Pseudomonas sp. O39. The sequence continues at coordinate 22,394 of NZ_JBJGXV010000029.1, read as the reverse complement.
CGGATCGCAGCGCCTTCCTGGCTGGCCACGCAACCACCGACGGCGATCACCATCTCCGGGTTGGCCAGTTTCAATTCGCGCCAGCGGCCCAGCTGCGAGTACACACGGTCCTGGGCCCGCTCACGAATCGAGCAGGTGTTGAGCAGGATGACGTCGGCATCTTCGGCGCGGGCAGTGACTTCCAGGGCCTGGTGTTCGCCCAGCAGATCAACCATGCGCGAGCTGTCGTACTCGTTCATCTGGCAACCGTGGGTTTCGATGTAAAGCTTCTTGGCCATGGGAATCGTCAACTGGTGGTAAAGAACCGCGCATTATAGGGGGCATGTCCATTGGTTCCTAGCGCTGTGCATCGGGTGCCATGCTATAGTTCGCGCCCTCTTTTATATCCCCGATGTGTTATTCGCCCACCATGACGAAACGTGAAGCTCCAATCTACAAGGTGATTTTCCTTAACCAGGGCCAGGTGTTCGAAATGTACGCCAAGCAGATCTATCAAAGTGATCTGTGGGGTTTCCTGGAAGTGGAAGAGTTCGTCTTTGGCGAGCGCACCCAGTTGGTCGTCGACCCGGGCGAAGAAAAACTCAAGGCGCAGTTTGAAGGCGTGGTGCGCAGCTTTGTGCCGATGCATTCGATTGTGCGCATCGATGAAGTGGAGCGCCTGGGCACGCCGAAGATCAGCGAGGCACGTGGCACCAGCAATGTGATGCCGTTTCCGATGCCGATGCCTGAGAAGTAGGCCGTTAGACCGAGTCGACCCTTTCGCGAGCAAGCCCGCTCCCACACTTAACCGCATTCCAAGGCTGGAACTCGATTAAGTGTGGGAGCGGGCTTGCTCGCGAAAGCGGTAGTAGAAGCGCTGAATAATTCAGGGCAGTGGCGAGAAGGGCGAACGCCCATCGGCACTCTGCAATTCCTGCAGGTAATTGCGGAAGATCTGCCCCAGCACCTGCGTCGCCACTTCCAACTCATCGCGCTGCATGTGCTCGGCAACTTCGTCGGCCGTGTCCAGTGCGTCTTCCGCACCGTTGACCGCCGCCATTTTCAGCACAATGTACGCCTGGACGTTATTGGCCGGCACGCCTTCGCCTTTGAAGAACATATTGCCCAGCTGGAATTGTGCCTGGGCGTGGCCCTGCAACGAAGCCTTCTCGAAGTAGCTCAGGGCTTTGTTGAGGTCGCGGGCAGGGTTTTTTTCGTCGTGGTAGTACTGGCCCAACTCGTATTGCGCCTGCGCATCCCCGCCTTCAGCCTGTTTCTGGCACGCGCTCAGGGCTTCGGCCTGGCTGTCTGGCTGGGTATTGAGGGTGCAACGACCCATCGCTGGGATTAACAACGAGTTGCCGCCTGCTTGTGCATGTGCCAGCAGCGGCTGAAGGAGCAACAGGCAGCCCAGAACCAGGGTGCGGCCGGTGCGTTTCATGGGAATCGACTTACCTCTGACGGGGCACGCGGACCCTCGGGGAGTCCAATAAGCGCGCATTATGAAATAAGCAGGCCCCTGCTTACAAAGTCTTTACTCGTTTTTCTGCTGCGTAGGCAAGTTATCTGCCGGATTGCAGGTGATTTCTCGAAAAAAGTAGGAAATCTCTGTAGGCAAGGTAGCAAATCTGACGCCGCCAGGGGCAGCGTCAGATTTATCTGCCCCTTACTTCAGGGCCGCGAAGGCGCGCTCGGCAGCATCCAGGGTCAGTTTCAACTCCGCTTCGCCATGGGCGATCGACGTGAAGCCGGCTTCGAAGGCGCTCGGTGCCAGGTAAACCCCACCTTCCAGCATCAAGTGGAAGAAGCGCTTGAACAGGTCGGCATCGCTGCCCATCACGTCATCGAAAGTGACGATATCGTCGGCGCCACTGAAGTACAGGCCGAACATGCCGCCCGCCTGAGTGGTGACAAACGGAATGCCGGCAGCATCGGCGCGCTGTTGCAGGCCATCCAGCAGTCGGGTGGTGTAGTCAGTCAGCTCGGCGTGGAAGCCCGGGCGGCTGATCAGGCGCAGGGTGGTCAGGCCGGCGGCCATGGCCAGTGGGTTACCCGACAGGGTGCCGGCCTGGTAGACCGGGCCCAGCGGTGCGATGTGCTGCATGATTTCGCGTTTGCCGCCGAAGCAACCCACCGGCATGCCGCCACCGATGATCTTGCCGAAGGTGCTCAGGTCCGGCGTGACGCCGTAATAAGCCTGGGCACCACCGAGGGCAACGCGGAAACCGGTCATCACTTCGTCGAAAATCAGCACCACGCCGTGCTTGTCGCACTGTTCGCGCAGGCCTTCAAGGAAGCCCGGCGCCGGTGGCACGCAGTTCATGTTACCGGCGACCGGCTCGACGATGATGCACGCGACCTCTTGACCGACTTCGCTGAGCATCTGCTCGACGGCGGCGATGTCATTGAACGGCAGCGTCAGAGTGTGTTTGGCAAACGCTGCCGGCACACCGGCCGAGCTCGGTACGCCCTGGGTCAGCAGGCCTGAACCGGCTTTCACCAGCAGGCTGTCGGAGTGGCCGTGGTAGCAGCCTTCGAACTTGATGATGCTGTCGCGGCCGGTGAAACCACGGGCCAGGCGAATCGCGCTCATGGTGGCTTCGGTGCCGGAGCTGACCATGCGCACCATTTCCATCGACGGCACGATCGAGCACACCAGGTCGGCCATCTCGGTTTCCATGGCGGTCGGGGCGCCATAGGACAAACCGTGCTGCAGTTGCTGGCGCACTGCGTCCAGCACGTCCGGATGGCTGTGGCCGAGGATCATCGGGCCCCAGGAACCCACATAGTCCACGTAGCGCTTGTCATCTTCGTCGGTGACGTACGCGCCTTCGGCATGCTTGAAGAACAATGGCGTGCCGCCCACGCTCTTGAACGCACGCACGGGGGAATTCACACCGCCGGGGATGTGTTTCTGGGCATTGGCAAACAGGGTTTCGGAACGGGACATGATCGGGCTCTCTAAACTGAATACTTAAGAAGATCGTTGAACGCGCGCGCACGGCGCGTGACTTCCTGGGTGCTGTCGGCACCGAACAGACCGTGCACCACGGCGAGCAGGTCGGCACCGTGGGCCACCAGCGGTTCGGCGTTCTCCAGGGTGACGCCGCCGATCACGCAGATCGGCAGTTGCAAGCGTGTACGGGCCTGGGCCAGCATTTCAACGGTGGCGGCGGGTGCGCCGGGCTTGGTGCTGGAGTTAAAGAAGCGACCGAAGGCGACGTAGCTGGCGCCTTCTTTGGCGGCTTGTTCGGCCAGTTCGATCTGGCTGTGGCAGGTGGCGCCGATGATCGCCTTGGGGCCCAGTAATGCTCGGGCCGGGGTCAGCGGGCCGTCGGTCTGGCCCAGGTGCACGCCGACGCCCAGGCGCGCGGCCAACTCGGCGTCATCGTTGATGATCAGATGGGTCTTGTAGCGCGAGCACAGCTCTCGCAACTTCTCGGCTTCACGCAGGCGGCGGGCTTCGTCGCTGCTTTTATCGCGGTACTGCAACAGGGTCACACCGCCGTCCAGCGCCGCTTCGACGTAGGCGAGGAATTTGCCGGCCAACAGTTGGCTGTCGGTAATGGCGTAAAGGCCACGTAGTTTCATGGGGCAGGCCTCTTGCGGTTAAAAGCACAAAGTTACGAGCAGAAATCCAGCGGCAGCCGGCGCGGCACAAACTGGCCCTGGCCGAGTTGTTCAGCGTCACGCAGGGTGCGCCAAGTGTAGTTGAGCGCCGATTGCACGGCGCTGACCAGGCCTTCGCCTTGAGCGATCCGACCGGCCAGGGCGCTGGCGAGCGTGCAGCCTGAACCGTGATAGCTGCCGGGCAGGCGCTGGCAGGTGAAGGTCTGGTGCGTGCCGTCGCGGCTGTAGAGGCGGTTGTGCACTTCGTGCTCGTCGCCGTGCCCGCCGGTAATAAGAAGATGCTTGATAAACGGCAACAGCTTCTCGGCGCATTCGTCGGCCGTGCCATTTGGCAACTCGGCGAGAATGCGCGCTTCCGGCAAGTTGGGCGTGGCGATCAACGACAGCGGCAACAGCCGCTCACGCATGGCATAACCCACTTCGTCCTTGCCCAGGCTGCCGCCGCCGCCGGCACGCAGCACCGGGTCGCACACCACCGGCAGGTGCGGGTGCGCCTGCAGCAGTTCGACCACGGTGTCGACCATCGCGGTGGAACCGAGCATGCCGAGCTTCACGGCTGCCACTTCGGAGTCGCTGAGCACGGCATTGGCCTGGGCCATTACCCACTCGCGGTCGAGCACGCGGAAGTCGATGACATTGACGGTGTTTTGCACGGTCAACGCGGTGACGGCCGGTGCCGCATGACAGCCTTGGGCGAGCAGGGCTTCGATATCTGCCTGCAAGCCGGCGCCACCACTGGGATCATGGCCGGAGAGACAGAGGACAACGGGGCGAGAGCTGTAGATATTCATGGTGCGCGAGCTTACCACCAAACGCTTTTTGCGTGGCTGTTGGGCGAAGGGGAAATTTCAGTGTCAGCACAGGCGTGTTTATGGCTGTTTATGGGTTGCTTTTTACGTCGAAAAAACGCGCTGAAAGGCCCGTTATAGAGCCTTTCAAAAAATTATTTCAATGGTGTCCAATGGCCTCTACTGGCTATGCTAAAGTGCACCCAAACAACTTACTGTATCGCCGGTGTACGTCTACTCAAAAGGAATGGGGGGCTTTTGACACAACCGGACAGGCCACGCTGGGGCTCTATGCGCTATTTGCTGATCTTATTATTCTGCGGGCTGCCGATGCTCGCCGGCGCCGCCGAGTTCAACCAGGACACTCGAAGCCTGCCGCTGGGCCGGGTCATGCAAGTGCTTGAAGACCCAACCGGTTCCCTCACCGTCGCCGACGTCAGTTCCCTCGCTTACGCTGCTCAATTCAAACCCCATGACAAAGCCACCCTCAACGCCGGCTATTCGCGTTCGGTGTTCTGGCTCAAGGTCGACCTGCATTACACCGCCATTGACCCCCGTGCGCCACGCACCTGGTTCCTGGAGTTGGCGTACCCACCGCTGAATCATCTGGACCTGTACCAGAACGACGGCACTGGCAACTACCGACTGGCCACCCGCACCGGCAGCACGTTGCCTTTTTCCAGCCGTGAAGTGCGCGCGAGCAACTACCTCTTCAAGCTCAACTTTTTGCCCAACCAGCAACACACCGTCTACCTGCGCCTGCAAAGCGAAGGCTCGATCCAGGCCCCATTGACGCTCTGGTCCGCCACCGCCTACCTGGAAGAACAGCCCCTGCGCCTGTATGTGTTGGGCGCAATCTATGGCGTCTTGTTGGGGATGCTGGTCTACAACCTGTTCATCTACTTGAGCGTACGCGACACCAGCTACCTGTATTACATCCTCTATATCGCCTCGTTTGGCGTCTACCAACTGTCGGTCAATGGCGTGGCCGTGGAGTACTTCTGGCCTAACAACCCGTGGTGGGCGAATGCTGCGGTGCCATTCCTGATCGGGTCGGCAGCGCTGTTCGGCAGCTTGTTTGCCCGCAGCTTCCTGCACACCGCGCAGCACAGCCGCTGGCTCAATCGCATATTGCTGACGCTGGCTGCTTGCGGTGGCGTGGTGATGGTATTGGCGTTGTTGACCAGCTACGCCGTGGCCCTGCGCCTGGCCACTGGCTTGGCGCTGGTGTTCACCGTGACCATCTTTATTGCTGCAATCAAGGCCTGGTGTTGCGGCCAGCGCATGGCGCGCTATTTCATCATTGCCTGGTCGGCGTTTCTGCTGGGTGGGGTGGTCAACACCCTGATGGTGTTGGGTTACCTGCCCAATATGTTCCTCACCATGTACGCCAGCCAACTCGGCTCGGCCATCGAAGTGGCACTGCTTTCCCTGGCCTTGGCGGATCGCATCAACGGCATGCGCGAGCAGCAGGCACAGATCCTGTTCGACGCCAGCCAGAAGCTTGAAGTGCTCAACCAGCAATTGGCCCGCAGTAACCGGCTGAAAGACGAATTCCTCGCCACCCTGACCCACGAGCTGCGCACACCGATGAACGGTGTGATTGGCTCGTTGGAGCTGATGCAAACCGTGCCGCTGGACGAAGACCTGGCGCAGTACCAGCAAACCGCCGCCGGTTCTGCGCGGGACATGATGCGCATGGTCAACGGCATCCTCACCCTGACCGAATTGCAAGCCGGACGCCTCACGGCCCAGCCGCAGGTGTTCAGCCTGCGCGGTGCACTCGACACCTTGCGCCAGCAATTCAGCGCCAGCGCCCAGAGCAAAGGCCTGGCATTTTCCATCGACGTGGCGGATGAGCTGCCGGACCGGGTGATCGGTGATGCGGACAAACTGATCCACTGCCTGGACTGCCTGCTGGACAACGCCTTCAAGTTCACCCACGAAGGCGCTGTGCGCTTGCGCGTGGTGGGTGTGCCGCAAAGTGATGGCGGGCTGCGCTTGAGCTTTATTGTGACCGACAGCGGTATCGGCTTTGCCTTCCTCGACGAGGCCACGTTGTACCAGCGGTTCTTCCAGCTCGACGGCTCGACCACCCGCGAATACGGCGGCATGGGTATCGGCCTGGCGATTTGCCGGCAGTTGATTGAACTGCTCGGTGGGCGCCTGACCCATCATTCCGAACCGCGCAAGGGCAGTCGTTTCCAATTGGAAGTGAGCGTCAGCCCGGTGCCGGCGGAGCCAAAGCCGGTGGGGCAGGCGCCCCTCACGCAACGCACTGCGCAGGATTGCACGGTGCTGTTGGTGGACGACAATAGCGTGGGCCAACTGGCGGTGCGCGGCATGCTGCTCAAGCTGGGTTACCGGGTGAAAACCGTGGATAACGGTGCGGCCGCACTGACCCTTTTGCAGGCCGAAACGTTTGATGCGGTACTGCTGGATGTGCCTGAAGGCGGCTTCTCTTTGTGCTGTCAGATTCGTGCATTGCCCGGCTGCGGCGAGCTGCCGGTGATCGCCCTGAGTACCTCGCTGCAGGCGCCGGATCGCGAGCGCTGTCATGGCGTAGGCATTACGGATCGTCTCACCAAGCCGGTGCGTTTCGAGGCATTGCAGGCCGTGCTGGAGCGCCGTCTGTTGTGCCCTCTAGAGGGCGAAAGCGCCGGACATTAGGCGCGTATGCCACTTTTTTAAGCCGGATGACGGTGCTTAACTGAAATTCAGGCCTCAACGCACGTGGCCTTTTTCCAGGAGGCCCGTCATGAACCTGCATCAGTTCGCCGAAACCCACGACGTCACCAACCAGCCGCCGTCCCTGGACGGCACTAACCTGTACCGCATCGACCTGCCGCTGCAAGAGTGGTCGCGCCGCTTTGGCGCCGGCTGGGCCGAGACGCGTATCGATGCGTATGGCGCGCTGGCCGGTGGGCCACTGATGGCGGCCGGGTTCCTGGCGAACCAGAACAAACCGGTGTTCAACAGCCATGACCGTTATGGCCATCGCATTGACCTGGTGGAGTTTCATCCGGCGTATCACGAACTGATGCGCACCGCCGTCGAGCATGGCCTGCCGTCACTGCCATGGGCCCATCCGCAGTCCGGCGCCCATGTGGCCCGCGCCGCCATGACTTACCTGCACAGCCAGGCCGAAGCCGGCACCGGTTGCCCGCTGACCATGACGTTCGCTTGCGTCCGGGCCCTGCGCCTGCAACCGGATCTGGCGCAGATCTGGCTGCCGAAGATCCTCAACACCGAATACGACCCGCGCAACGTCGGCATCGCCCACAAAGCCGGCGCCACCATTGGCATGGCCATGACCGAGAAACAAGGCGGCACCGACGTGCGCGCCAATACCACGCGCGCCTACCCTGTGGGGGCGGGTGGCCCGGGGCAAGCCTATGAACTGGTGGGGCACAAGTGGTTCTGCTCGGCGCCGATGTGCGATGGGTTCCTGACCCTGGCCCAGACCGACAAAGGCCTGACCTGTTTCCTGCTGCCCCGGCACCGGCCGGATGACACACGCAACGAGTTCTACATCCAGCGCCTGAAAAACAAACTTGGCAACTGCTCCAACGCCTCCAGCGAAGTGGAGTTTCGGGGCGCCCTGGCCTGGATGATCGGCGAAGAGGGGCGTGGTGTGCCGACCATTATCGAAATGGTCGCCATGACCCGTTTCGATTGCATGGTGGGCTCCAGCGCGTTGATGCGCCAGGCGCTGACCCAGGCCAGCCATCATTGCGCCCATCGTTTGGTCGGCGGTCGCGTCCTTAGTGAACAGCCACTGATGCAAAACGTACTGGCCGACCTGGCCCTGGAAAGTGAAGCGTCGCTGGCCCTGAGCATGCGCATGGGCCGCGCGCTGGATCACCTCGATAACGAGCAGGAAGCCAAATTCGCCCGGCTGGTGACGGCGGTGGGCAAGTATTGGATCTGCAAGCGCGCGCCGGCGATGATCAACGAAGCCGCCGAGTGCATGGGCGGTGCCGGGTATGTCGAGGACAGTATCCTGCCGCGCCTGTACCGTGAGGCACCTGTGAATTCGACGTGGGAAGGTTCCGGCAATGTTCAGTGCCTGGACGTGCTGCGGGCGCTGTCCAAGGAGCCGGGTGTGCTGGAGGCGCTGTTTGTCGAGCTGGGGAATGGGCATGGCAGCCCGCAACTGGCGCAGCATATTGAGCAGCTGAAGTCGGCGTTTATGGACACTCAAGATATCCAGTACCGGGCGCGTCAATTGACTGAGGACATTGCCGTGGCGTTGCAGGCCAAGCTGCTGCTGGAGGCCGGGAATGCGGCGGTCAGTGATGGTTTTATCGCCAGCCGCTTGGGCGAGTCGTCCGGTCGGGTTTACGGCACTTTGCCGCGCGGTGTGAATGTTGAGGCGATTGTCGCCCGCTCGACCCCAAACCTCTGACTAAACTCGGTCAAAATGTGGGAGCGGGCTTGCTCGCGAATGCGCCGTATCAGTCGCATATTCAGCAACTGACAGACCGTATTCGCGAGCAAGCCCGCTCCCACATTGATCGCAATCCAATTCCACTGTTTCAGTGAGGCCGGGATACAGGCAAGATAAAGGTCTGCAAGTCAGAACACAGGATGCTTACCGTGACCGAAGCTTTTGTTGTCGTTCAAACCGCCGAAGAAGCCGTGGATCGGCTGGCGGCTCTTCATGAGCGTGCTACCGGCGCGCTCAATCAGGCCCTCAAGCAATACCTCAAGGACCGCGTCGAACCCGACGCCGAACAGCGCGCACAGTTTCGCTATCCGGAACTGCGCCTGACTTACCACTGCCACGGCGAAGTCCCACAGACTACTCGCGCGTATGCCAAGGTCCAGCTGCCCGGGACCTACAGCGTTACCGTCACTCATCCGGCCGCCTTCCGTAAATACCTGCTGGAGCAACTGGTGCCGCTGATGCACGACTTCACCGTGACGGTGGAAGTCGGCGTCAGCCAGCAGAACATTCCTTACCCGTATGTGGTGGAGCAGGGCGACGAATTGGCCGGCTCCGGCGTGACCGCCGCGACCCTCGCGCGCGTGTTCCCCAGCACCGATTTGTCTGCCGCCACCGATGGCATTGCCGACGGCCTCTATGACTGGGAAAACACCGACCCGCTGCCGCTGGCGCTGTTTGATGCCGCCCGTGTGGACTTTTCCCTGCGCCGCCTGGTGCACTACACCGGCAGTGACTGGCGCCATGTGCAGCCGTGGATCCTGCTGACCAACTACCACCGCTATGTTGACCAGTTCATCCTGCATGGCCTGGAGCAACTGCGCAGCGACCCACGGTTTATCCGCATGGTGCTGCCGGGCAACGTGATCATCGACAAGAGCATGGACCACGGCGAAGCGTCGGCGATTGCTGCCGGCGTGGTCTGGCACCGTTACCAGATGCCGGCCTATCACCTGCAGGCCACTGACGGCCACGGCGTGACCCTGGTGAACATCGGCGTCGGCCCGTCCAACGCGAAAAACATCACCGACCACCTCGCGGTGCTGCGCCCACATTGCTGGCTGATGATTGGCCACTGCGGCGGCCTGCGCCAATCCCAGACAATCGGCGACTACGTATTGGCCCACGCCTATATGCGCCGCGACGGGATTCTCGACCGCGTGGTGCCGCCGAACATCCCGATCCCGGCCCTGGCCGAAGTGCAGATGGCCTTGCAACAAGCGGCGGCGAATGTCACGGGCGAAAAAGGCGAAGAGCTGAAAAAACGCCTGCGTACCGGCACCGTGCTGACCTACGACGACCGCAACTGGGAGCTGCGTTGGGCCCAGGAACGGCCGTTGATCAACCTGTCCCGCGCCGTGGCCGTGGACATGGAAAGCGGCACCATCGCCGCCCAGGGTTACCGCTTGCGGGTGCCGTATGGCACGTTGCTGTGTGTCTCGGACAAACCGCTGCACAGCGAAATCAAGCTGCCGGGTTCGGCCAACGCGTTCTATGAGCGTGCGGTCAGCCAGCACTTGAAGATCGGCATCGAGGCGGTGGACCTGTTGCGCACCGAACTCAACTCGCTGCACTCGCGCAAACTGCGCAGTTTCGACGAACCGCCGTTCCGCTAAGCGGTTGGGATGGTCATTTAACGGTCAGGCCACTAGCATTGTCGGTCCTGACCGTTAGATGTTCCTTTGCCATGTCCCGTCCCACCCGTCCCGATTCGCGCCGCCTTGGCGTGAAACCTCCGCACTCCGCAGCGCGTCGTGTCGCCAAGGCGCCACCGGCCGAGCCGAAGTTGGTCCTGTTCAATAAACCGTTCGACGTGCTGACCCAGTTCAGCGACGAAGGCGGGCGTGCGACCCTCAAGGATTTTATCGACATCCCCGGCATCTACCCGGCGGGCCGCCTGGACCGTGACAGCGAAGGCCTGTTGCTGTTGACCAACGATGGCCAACTGCAAGCGCGCATTGCCGACCCCAAGCACAAGCTGGCGAAAACCTACTGGGTGCAAGTCGAAGGCGAACCCACCGAAGAACAACTGAAACGCCTGCGTGACGGCGTGGAGCTTAACGACGGCATGACCTTGCCCGCCGAAGCCCGGCAATTCGATGAGCCCGAGCTATGGCCGCGCAACCCGCCGGTACGGTTTCGCAAAAGCGTGCCGACGCACTGGCTGGAGCTGGTGATTCGCGAAGGGCGTAACCGCCAGGTACGGCGCATGACCGCTGCGGTGGGCTTGCCGACCTTGCGCCTGGTGCGCGTGCGTATCGGGGATTGGTCGATTGATGGCCTGGATCAAGGCCAATGGAAGGAAGTGCCGGCGCGGTTATAGGGCGCCGGACTCGATCAGGCCGATCACCACGCTTTTGATGATGAAGGCGGCCACGCCCAGGCCCAATACGAAGAACAGGATGAACGAGCCAAAGCGCCCGGCTTTGGATTTCTTCGCCAGGTCCCAGACGATGAATCCCATGAAAATGATCAGAATGGTGACCAGGCCGGTCATCATCCATTCTTCAAAAACGGCGGGATCGATGTTGTTCATGGGCTTCTTCCGACAGGGCAGGCGGGCAAGTATACGGCAGCGTTACAGACGCAATATTGACCTGAGTCTTGACGCGGTCAATGTGGGAGCTGGCTTGCCTGCGATGTAGGCAACTCGGTGTATCAGCCAGCCCCAGTTGATGCTATCGCAGGCAAGCCAGCTCCCACATTTGATCGGCGATGTGTTTGAGATCAGGTACGCAGGTGCGTCAGCGGCAACTCGGTGCTGTTGAGCACCTGGTTGAGCACAAAGCTGGAGCGCACGCTGGTCACGCCTTCAATGCGGGTCAGATGGCCCAGCAGCAGTTTTTGGTAGTGATCCATGTCCGGCACCACCACTTTCAACTGATAGTCAGCATCCATCCCGGTCACCAGACTGCATTCCAGCACTTGCGGCAGCGTGCGGATCGCGGCTTCAAAATTCTCGAAACGCTCGGGTGTGTGGCGGTCCATGCCGATCAGCACATAGGCCGTAAGGCTCAAGCCCAGCATCTTGCGGTCGAGCAGGGCGACCTGGCGCGCGATATAGCCGTCATCTTCCAGCTGCTTGACCCGGCGCGAGCAGGGCGACGGCGACAGGCCGATGCGTTCGGCCAACTCCTGGTTGGAGATCCTCGCGTCGCGCTGCAATTCCGCCAAAATACTCAGGTCGTATCGGTCAAGCTTGCTCATTGGGTTAGCCTTTGTCGTAACTATTGCGGCGAATTATCTATGAAGGGTTAAAAATTGCGCAAGCACTGTTTATTGACGCAATCTTCGCAATCATCTATCGGCGCGTCGGGCCTATGATTACCAACAGAATCACCGCCTGGACAACAGTCCACTTACAGCGAGCCCAATCAGGCCCGCTGCGGCCGCCACCCCAGCAGGGTTGAGCCGGCCTCCAGGCTGCACACTGTCCACAAGACGGCGTGAGGTGAGCCAACGTCAAAAGCGTTGAGCCAGGACGAAATTCTCAAGGGGTGGCCGACGGGTCACCCCTTTTCTTTTGCGTGGGTTTTACCTGCCTCTTTTTAACTGCAAAGAAAGTTCTCGTGACTGATAACCTGTCTCAGAACCGGGTGAGGCTTTTCCAGTCTCATACTATGAGGCCGGACACTCGAGGCCCTAATCCGCAGTGAGGAATAGCATGAAGCGCATCTGGCGTATGGCAGGTGTAGGTTTGCTGATGGTTACCGTCGGCACGCAAGTGATGGCCGACGACCCGCGCTCCGAAGGGGGCGGTCAGCATGAAAGAGGCCCGGAAGGCGGGCGGCAAGGTAACGAACAGCCGCGCCCGCAAAATAACCAGCCGCGCCCGCAGAACAATCAACCGCGTCCGGAGAATAACCAGCCGCGGCCACAGAACCCGCATGTCGAGAACAATCAGCCGCGCCCGCAAAACCAGCATTTTGATCGCGCTGAGCAACAGCCTCACGGCGGCGGGCAGTGGCAAGGTCGCCCGCAAGGCGCCGAACAGCCTCGGCCAGCGCCACAACCGGCGAATAATCTGCCGATTCAAGGTCGCCCGGACACGGTTCGACAAACCCAGGAGCCGCGTCAGGGCAACTATCAGGACATCCCGCGCCGCAACGACGGCAACCCGCATTGGCAGGCTGGGAATGGCGCACGCCCAGGTGGCGGCTTCAATAATGGCCACCCCAATGACAACCGCTGGCCAGGTCGCCCTGATGGGCACGGCAACGGCTGGGGCCCGGGGCCGCAATATCGCCCTGGTTATATGGTTGATCGCTTCCCCGACCGCAATTACCGCGTGCCATACCGTGGCCAGGATTACTTCTTCTCCGGCGGCTACTGGTATCGCCCGCAAGGCCCGCGTTACGTAGTGGTCACGCCGCCGTACGGCATCCGCGTGCAATACCTGCCGGACTACGCCCGGGAAGTATGGGTAGGCAGCGCGTTGTTCTTCCTCGCGGCAGGTTCCTATTACACCTATGAAAGCGCCACTCAGCAGTACGTGGTGGTGCAACCGCCGACAGAAGTGCCGGCGCCGCAACCCGCGCCGCAAGGCAATGGTTATGACGTGATTGCCTATCCGGCGAACGGCCAATCAGCGGCCCAGGTGCAGCAGGATGGCTATGACTGCTATCGCTGGGCGGTGCAGCAAAGTGGTTTCGATCCGCAGGCGGTCTCCTACGCCCCGGCCCCGGCAGTGGTACAAACCTACCGCCAGGCCCAGGGCAACTGCCTGACCAGTCGCGGGTATCAGGTGCAGTATTAGGCCTTGGCGCCCGTGACGACTTCCAGCGGGTCGGCGTGCACCAGCACTTCGGCCCGAGGGTAGGCTTTGTGAATGGCATCGGCGGCCTGGTCGCTGATGCCATGGGCCACTGACAGCGTCAATTCCCCGGGCAATTCCAGATGCAGTTGTACAAACCAATGGCTGCCGGAGATCCGCGTGCGCAAATCATGGGCACCCAGCACGCCGGGTATGCCACGCGCCAGTTCCAGCATGTGCTGGCTGACGTCCGGCGGCAGTTCCTCGTCCATCAGCACCGCAAAACTTTCCCGGGCGATCTGGATCGCACTCCACAAGATGTAGACGGCAATCCCCAGGCCGAACCACGCGTCAACCTGATGGAAACCAAAACCGGCCAACACCAGCGCCACCAGGATGCTGCCGTTGAGCATCAAGTCCGAGCGGTAATGCAGTGAGTCGGCACGCACGGCGTTGGAGCCGGTTTCGCGGATCACGCGGTGTTGCAACATCAGCAGCGCCACGGTCATCACCAGTGAAAACACAATCACCCCGATGCTCAACCACGGCGCGCCTACCGGTTCCGGGTGCTGCAAGCGCTGGTACGCCTGGTATGCGATCAACACCGCACTGCCAGCGATAAACAGCGCCTGGGCCATGCCTGACAGCGATTCCGCCTTGCCATGCCCATAGCGGTGATCATCATCGGCCGGGCGCAGCGCGTAATGCACCGCCAGCAGATTCAGCAGCGAGGTCACGCCGTCCAGCAGCGAGTCGGTCAACCCGGCGAGCATACTCACCGAGCCACTGAGCCACCAGGCGATGGCCTTGGTGATAATCAGCGCACAGGCCACGCCCACCGAAGCGCGGGTGGCCAGGCGCAAGAGCCGTGCGTGTTCGGGACTGCTGGTCATAAACGGGTCGAATCCTTAAGCGGCGGGTTGCAGGCCCAGGGACGCAAGTTGTTGCACGCTGCCCTTGAACTGGATCATGCGCGGGTCATCCAGCGGCAGGGTGTGGCCGGTTTCTTTCTGGATGATGGTTTGCAGCTTGGCGTTGTCGACTTTGCCGTCGGCGCCGATGGCTTCGTGCAACTTCTCCGGCGCGACTTGTGCGGTTTTGCCCGGCTCGAAATAAATAGCGCCGGTGGCGAAGTCGACGCCGAATGCGATCAACCCCGGGATGACATAAAACAGCAGGCCAACGGCATCGAGCACGGCAATCGCCGGGTCGATCTTGCCGCCGATCTGGCCCCGGCGGTCCGGGTAGAAAATCGAACCGCAGGCCGTCAGTTGACTCAGCAGGGTGACGGCGAGGACACCGCCGATGACACGGGAAGCGATACGCATAAAATTCTCCTGAACACGGTTGAAAGGTGACTATAAGCCAGATCTACGCGACGACGACTATCCAATGTGGGAGCGGGCTTGCTCGCGAATGCGGTCTTTCAGAAACATATTCGTCGACTGACAGATTGCTTTCGCGAGCAAGCCCGCTCCCACTTTTGACCGTTTTTATCTTCGAAGCCAGTGGTGTCTTTGAGACCACCACCGGCATCCGGCAGTTCGCCGTTATACTCGCCGCTCTGCTTTGGAGCCAGTATGAATTCGTTGCCGATCGATGATGTTTTACCCGCCTTGCGTGACGCCTTGGCGAATCGCCATGAAGCCGTGCTGGAAGCGCCGCCCGGCGCCGGTAAAACCACCCGCGTACCCTTGGCGCTATTGAACGAGCCTTGGCTGGCGGGGCAAACCATCCTGATGCTCGAACCTCGCCGTCTCGCCGCGCGCGCGGCCGCCGAGCGCCTGGCCAGTGAGTTGGGTGAAAAGGTCGGCGAAACCGTCGGCTATCGTATCCGCCTCGACAGCAAGGTCGGCCCCACGACGCGCATCGAAGTGGTCACCGAAGGCATCCTCACCCGCCGCCTGCAGGACGACCCGGCGCTGGAGGGCGTGGGCCTGCTGATCTTCGACGAATTCCATGAACGCAGCCTCGACGCCGACCTGGCGCTGGCCCTGAGCCTGAACGGCCGCGACCTGTTTCGCGATGAGCAGCCACTGAAAATCCTGCTGATGTCCGCCACCCTCGAAGGCGAGCGCCTGGCCGGGCTGCTGGATGACGCGCCGATCCTGCGCAGTGAAGGGCGCATGTTCCCGGTGCAGATGCGCTGGGGGCGGCCGTACCAGCCCGGTGAATTCATCGAACCGCGTGTGGTGCAGACCATCCTCGAAGCCCTGCATGACCAAACCGGCAGCGTGCTGGTGTTTTTGCCGGGGCAGGCGGAGATTCGCCGGGTTAACCAGCAACTGGCCGACGCTTTGGGGGATCGCAGTGATGTGCTGCTGTGCCCGCTGCATGGCGAGCTCGACCTTAATGCCCAGCGCGCCGCCATCGACCCGGCGCCGGCGGGTAAACGCAAGGTCGTGCTGGCCACCAACATCGCCGAGACCAGCCTGACCATCAACGGTGTGCGCGTAGTGATCGACGCCGGGCTGGCGCGGGTGCCGCGGTTCGACCCAGGCAGCGGCATGACCCGTCTCGACACTCAGCGTATTTCCCGTGCCAGCGCTACTCAGCGCGCCGGCCGGGCAGGGCGGTTGGAGCCGGGCGTGTGTTATCGCCTGTGGTCCGAGGACCAGCACGAAGGTCTGGCTGCGTACGGCAGCGCGGAAATCCTCGCCGCCGACCTCGCAGGCCTGGCCTTGCAGTTGGCGCGCTGGGGCGTCACGCCCACGCAGTTGGTGTGGCTGGATGTGCCGCCGACTGCCGCGTATGCCCAGGCCCAGGATCTGCTGGTGCGCCTTGGCGCCTTGAATGACGACAAACTGACCGCCCATGGCCAGAAAATGGCCGAGTTGCCGGCCCATCCGCGTATCGCCCATCTGCTGCTGCGCGGGCAGGACCTGGGGCTGGCGTCGACAGCGTGTGATGTGGCCGCGCTGTTAGGTGAGCGCGATATCTTGCGCGGTGGCGGCGCCGATTTGCACAGCCGCCTGGCCTTGATGTCCGGTGAAGAACGCGCGCGTGGCACCCAAGGTGGCGTGCAGCGGGCCAAGCAACTGGCGCGGCAATACCGTGGCTATTTACGCGGCCCGGCGATTCAAGCCGTGGCCGACCCCGACCACCCGCGCTGGCTCGGCGCCTTGTTGGCGCTGGCCTACCCGGACCGTGTCGCTCAGCAACGTCGCCCCGGTGGCGCCGAGTACCGCCTGGCCAACGGCCGCGCCGCGCTGTTCGCCGAAGCCGACAGCCTGATGAAACAACCCTGGTTGGTTATCGCCGACCTCGGCAGCCGGCAGGGCCAGCGTGAAGAACGCATCTACCTCGCGGCGGACTTCGATCCGGCGCTGTTCGACACGGTGCTCGCCGAGCAAGTGCGCAACGTCGACCAGTTGGATTGGGATGAACGCGAAGGCGTCTTGCGTGCTGAACGCCAGCGCAAAGTCGGCGAACTGGTGCTGAGCCGTGAACCATTGACCGGGCTGGACGAGTCCGCCCGCAGCCAGGCACTGGTCAACCTTGTGCGCCGCAAAGGCCTGGAGCTGCTGCCGTGGACGCCTGAACTGCGCCAATGGCAGGCCCGCGTCATGCTGCTGCGCCACTTGGACGCCGGTAAAACCAGCGAATGGCCCGACATCAGTGACAAGGCGTTGCTTGCCAGCCTGGAGCACTGGCTGATGCCGTATCTGGGCAAAGTCTCGCGCCTGAGCCATTTCGCCAACCTGGATATTTCCAGTTTCCTGCACAACCTGCTGCCCTGGCCGCTGCCCCAACGCCTGGACGAGCTGGCGCCGCAGCATGTGAAAGTGCCGTCGGGCTCTTCGGTGCGTTTGGACTACAGCGAACAACCACCGATTCTGGCGGTGCGCTTGCAGGAATTGTTCGGCCTGGCGGACACACCGCGCATCGCCGGTGGGCGCCAGGTGGTCAAGCTGCACCTGCTGTCCCCGGCGCGACGGCCAGTGCAGGTGACGCAAGACCTGGCGAACTTCTGGCGCAGCACGTATACCGAGGTGAAGAAGGATTTGAAGGGCCGGTATCCGAAGCTATTCCATAAGTTGGACCCTTGGGTTGAATCGCTTAACAAAAAGTGATTGACGCTTTTCACTAGAGAGCTCTCCCATAACGAGCACCATTGACAGAGTTGATGGTGCTCGCATAAGACACATACCTCTCGGGTACGTTGCGTGCGCCTTGTAAATCAAGGGGGCTGGACAATCTGCAACGACTTGGGAGGCATCGCGACGCCCCAACCTTTAACGTGAACTCACCATATTCGAGGTGAGCCATGTCTTACACCAATCCAAATCTTGAAGGCCGTCTGATAATCATCT
Organism: Pseudomonas sp. O39; assembly: GCF_045447295.1. NCBI lineage: Bacteria > Pseudomonadati > Pseudomonadota > Gammaproteobacteria > Pseudomonadales > Pseudomonadaceae > Pseudomonas > Pseudomonas sp. O39. Next base: position 4,484 of record NZ_JBJGXV010000029.1, on the reverse strand, counting down.
CCCTCGCGCGTGATGCTTTCGCTGATCTCTACACGCGAGAAATCCCTGGCGCTGTTTGCTCAATGCTTGAAGGGGGGGCTTCGGAGGTTGTATATAAGGTTAATGAAGGCGGCGCTGAAGATACGCACGATCTCTACCACGTCCCATTCCTGCTTCATCCAAATGGCGAGCCTTGGCATGAAGCAAACTCATACCTTCTCTGGTGTATGCGCGACAAATCCCCTTTAGAACGGCGAACTGATGAGGTGCGGCGTCGTGGCAGTAAATTACTCGACTACCTTTTGTTCTGTGAGACCAATAACTTGGATTGGCTGGACTTTTCTGGTTCGCGCCCCCCTCTTCGCCCGACCTATAAATATTTTAATAATTTAGTGATTGCCGGAAAACGAAGTGGTGGTGTAATAAATCAATATACCTCGGTGGTATATCACTTTTACAAATATGTATCGCAATATTGGCATCCACTCGATATAAGGCGAGTGGATACGGTTAAGCAAGTTAAATTCCTTGTTCAGACCCCGCGAGGCGCCCAAGTAATTGATGTTATGAAGCGTAGTCAGACTCGACGCACGCCTTCTAGTAACGCAATTCAAATTGGTTTTGTTAGAGACGGTGGCGACGACTTAAGACCACTTACCAATATTGAGCTTCGTCTGCTGTTGGAAACAATTAATGGGGGGGGATTTTGGTCTACAGTTGAGAGATTGATACTGCTCACTTCCTTAATGACCGGTGCGCGCAAGCAAACAGTTTTAACGATGCGTCTAAAACATTTAAAAGCTTTCGAAGAAACCAGGCTGTTATCGGAAGGAGCCTATAAATTGCACGCAGGACCATCGACTGGTATCGATACAAAAAATGATAAAGCACAGACTCTATATTTTCCCAAACAGCTTGCTGAAGAATTGATCGTGCTGGCCAGCAGCCCAGCGATGAAAAAGCGGCAGAGCATATTCTTGAACGAATTGCGAGTGCTCTTTCCTGATCAGTCATTTGAGGAGGATGACGTTTACTTGTTTTTATCTGATCAATGTAATAGCTACTATATGGAAAAATCTGATCCTAGATATTTTATGACTAAGTCACCTCAAACAGGTCAGGTGACGGAGACGATAAAGCGTAAGTTGCTAAAAAGTATAACATCAGGTTTTCCCAGCGATTTTTCTTACCACTGGTTACGAGCAACTTTTGCTTACCAACTATATCAGCGTCTTCAGGTTTTAATCCGAGAAGGGCTAATGCATGTGGGTGACGATATAGATTTCATACAAAAGCGAATGCATCATGAGTCGCGGCAAACTACTGAGGGGTATTTGAAGTTGTTTAAAATGACGCATGAGAAAATATGTGCCCAGGAGTTATGGGAAAAAAAGCTATTTAACGGTAGTTACGATGTGCTGATAGTGGATAGCCGCCATGTGTGAATTGGCGAAAATGGAGCTCCGTGAGACTAATGTAATTACACTTGTGGATGCTATGCAGCCAATCCTCGAGCCTGAGTTGTTGCGCTTACAGCTGTCAAAAAAAATAAGGAAAAAACCGATCGATATAGGTAGTTTGGCATATTTCGTACGAGGGAAAAACCTTAATAGTCATGATGATTGTGGGACGCCAGTCGTCAAATCTTCATTTGTTGAGAGTCGTCGCAATTTGATTATGATGCTGCTTGAGAGCTACGCCGTAATGCGTGAGTCTTCAATTCTGACGTGGAACTATCGCTCGGAGTATTTTATTGAATGGTTAAATAATAATGGTTATAAAGAGATTTTCGCAAGTGACGTATATGCGCAGCAAGCGTACCGAGATTTTACGTCTTATCTCAATCACCGAATAATGGTTGGAGAGATCAAGCCCTTGACTGCAAGTGGATATCAAGATGGGGCTGTAAATATTATCGAGTTATTATATCCTGATACTTTTCACTATATTTTATCTGGTGTTGTAAAAATACTCGCTCCCAGTGGTTCTGCAACGCCAAGTGATGCTCATGTGCAGTTATATAAAGACGTTTTCTTGGCAATAGCGCAGCATTGCAGTGACTTTGTTTTGAATAATAGCTCTTATCCTTGCGTGGTGAATATAAGGGATTATGAAGTTGTGATGTTTCCATCAAATCACGGAGCGATTGGGCCGTTTAAAATACCCCCGGCAATTTATAATCCCGTTCAGCGGCGTGTAGCGACGCCGGCAGAACATATGGTCGCGAAGAAAAAACTAGACCGAGAAACTGTGGTTAAGTTTGATTCAAATCGTGCCGTATTGCGGGCGCAAGAAAATGTCAATGCGGCTAATGAAAATAATCGTCATTGGCATCGATTATATCTGAGCGCTCTCGCTGCAAAAGCTTACGCCGGACTCTTTCTGCTGATTACAGGTGCCTCACCTACCGAGTTTTCTCAATTTACCTATAAGGAGGCGATAGAGGTTGAGAAGTCACCACTGAAAAAGGAATTAAAAGCTATAAAGTTTCGGGCTGGCGGGAAGACTACTTTATATAACATCGGGCGACACAACGGTTTACCGCTACTAAGGCAGTACCTCAAACTTCGCGAGTGGATATTGAATGGGAAAGAGGTGCCTAATTTATTCTTCGCTATGACTAAAGGTACGCAAGGCAACAATGGGAGTTTTGAAGAGTTTTCAGCGTCGAGCACGATGAAAAAATTTCATGGGTCTATTTCAGGCGTCTTTTTAGACCCTAAGGTTCCAAAGCTATCTTCGCGAAAAATGCGAAAGCACAAGAGCAACGTACAGCATTCGGCTCGCTTATCTCCTTCTACAGTTTCCAAGTCGCTGAATCACACCGAAGCAGTTAATCTGTCGACCTATGCTGAGGCTACATTGGAGCAACAGGAAACGGAATTTAGTCTGTTTTGGCAGTCTGTGCGCCATGCCGCAGATGTAGTTCGTGAGCGTAGTGAGACTTCTTCTGGCGATAGAATCTCAACTGCGGCCGGTCATTGTGATGACTTTAATCAACCATCTGCCCTAGGGGGCTGGGGCACTTCGTTTATCGAGCCGAACTGTAGAACACAATATGGCTGCTTATACTGTTCGCATTATATATGTCATTCCGATGAAGAAGATTTGCATAAGCTCTTTAGTTTGCAATATGTAATTGATTCGGTACGGAAAATAAACGCAGACGTAGGGCATGCTGATGCTCTGTTTAAGGACTTGTCGATAAGAATTAATTTTATAATTAGCGCTATTGGTGAACGCTCCGTATCTACTCTGAAATTGGTCGAGATCGTCAGAGAGAAAGTTTATAGCTACGGTATATTGACCCCGTTTTGGGAAAATCGTTTGAGTCGCTACGAACAGATAGGAGTAGTATTTTGAAACGAGGTGTCGAGTCGATAGGTAGTCTTTTTGGTAGCGGAAATTTTTCTGTTACTTGTGAGCCAGATAATGCTCCGGTAAAAATTTCTAAACCTGGCGCTGATTTTGTATTGTGTCGTAGCGCAAACGGTCAGCCTACTGCTATATATGGGCAGAGCGTTTGGGATTTCAATCCTTATAGGTTGTCAGCTAATAAAATTAGCAGGATATCCTTTGTCGTATTTGACAATCAGGATGACGAACAGAACGCACTGGTTGAAGAGGCAAAATATCTCTTGTATTGTCTGATTTACTTTGGTGGAGGTGGGCGGCTCGGCAAACTTAGTGTTGCGACACTGTATAGGTATTGGGGGATACTTCGAGGGGTGATTCAATTTGGTTACGCCCAGAAGCAAAAACCAATTGTCGGCGTGCTGTCTCTGCAACAGATTTTTTCTACTCCGGTTTATCTAGCATCAGCCATTCGTGAACAATTTTCAGGAACAGATAGATCAGCTTTGTCCGGACTATTGTCCCAGTTAGTGCGTGTTGGCCGAGAGCGGATCGGGTACGACATATTGAATCCCAACCGCTTTGATCTTAGAAGGCCTGAGTCTAAACAGTATCCCGTGATACCGACGCGAATATATTTGAATCTGATCAATGTGGTAGCGGATCTGCTAGATCAGCTTTACGAAGGGGTTGGTTCTTATCAGTCTTTCGTCAAATCGTTTTCTGACGAGCATTACGGGATTAATTTACGCAACCAGAAAGGTCGCAAGCTTGGTGGAAAAGCTAACTATAGACCCGACATGGCGCAAGCGCTTCGAGAGCACGGCCTGGAGAAAGTGTTAGTTGATGAATTTCAATGCGACTTTAAAAAAGATGTTCAGACAGTTTTGCTTAAAATTCAGCATTTGGCGAAAACTGTAATTCATCTATATACCGGTATGCGCGAACAGGAAGTGATGCGGATGTCTTATTCCTGTCTTTCGTCGGAAATTTCTAGACCACCTGTGATTGATGATCACGGTTTGGTACGCGATCAGCCCCTAACCGTAATGGTGATATCAAGTACGACAAAATTTACAGGCTATAGAAAAGAAGGCACATGGTACGCGCCAGTAGAAGTTATCAAGGCAGTTGAAGTAGCTCAGGCAGTC
>NZ_JBJGXV010000028.1:0-84562 GCF_045447295.1 Pseudomonas sp. O39 | reverse complement strand
ATTATGCGAAAGACTAGCATGTTCGTGTGTGTTGCGTTACACAGGAAATTACCTAGGCTCAACTGCAACGCTTCCTACCATAAGGAGCAGCTTCAGCTTTTGTCACCATCACAGGTGAGCTCACCGCTGAAGCGCGCCAAACACTTCAGCAGTATCGCGGGCCGGCCGCATTACACCGCACGATATGAGGCATACGTGTGCGACTGTCAGGCTTCATCAATTTGTAGAAAATGGCGACGTCCTCGAGATGGCAATCCAGAGACTGCGAGCTTTTTTTGGCTGGGCCCGCACCTCGGATATGCCACGACGGTACGCACGAGCTTTTTTTGAGGATCGCTTAGCCACCGTTTGAAACCATGCATTTGACGTCCATGTCAGCCATCTGCGCTCCTAAAAGGGACAGATGAAGGAGCAACGCACGTAGCCCTTTAAAGCACATCAGGGGCAGCCTCTCACCATGTAGGAAACGTCCTATTCGCCTGTAGGAACGACCCTCTTGGATCATCTTATTAGAATAATTATTATAACAACCGCTGCGACACTAAACTTTCAAGGTGAAATCTTTAATGCCGCACATGCCTAAATTCTTAATATTTTAAGGATGACAAAATGAAATTCTACAAAGCTCCCCTGGCACTTTTTGCTGCACTGGTAGTTGGGAGCGCGGCTGCTCATGTAACCCTCGAGTTCGGGCGCACCATCACAACCGCTGTGTTTGAAGCAGAGAAAAAATGAAATACATTCCTACTCTACTGTTATTACTCATTACAATTCCCGCGCACGCAGATTTGTATGTGGACTTCCACCTTAACAAATATTCAATTAGAGGAAACGTCCCCGCAGGCAAATATTTAGTCTATATGGAGAGTCGAAATAGCATCAAGTATGGATCTCGTATTAATTGGCCCACCAAAGATGGTGTATGGGCCTTCCCAACTTACAAGCGGATTCATGACGCCTACAGTATAGATCCAATTTATCTGGCTCCGCCGCTGATAGTTACACCATCGTATGTACAAAACGCAGACGTCTATTTAAACATATTATCTATCGATCAGTTATTTAGAGGGATCGACCTACCAAACATTGATACCACAGCGCTTGAAGAAGTGGGCCTTCACATTTGCGACTATAAGGTCAATACATCACCCTGGAAGTGCAAAGGTGCCAAAGCGGGTTCAGGGCTCATCGAAACGCCAACCCCACCACAGCCGCCACTAAGTTGCAGTATTAGCGGTTCTATTGAGCTACGCCACGGCAATATCACATTAAGTAATGTTGCTAATAATCGTGCGGTCACCACCGCCTATGTGACCTGCAATCGCGCAGCTAACGTGAGTGTTGCGATCGCTCAAAACATGGCAGGCCGCGTCAAACTCAATGGCGTTGAAGGGCTTTACTCAGTGCTGTCAGTCGAAGGCGTGGGCTCTGGCCGCTCCTACAGGTTTTCTGCAGGAACCGGCTACAGATCACTCACCTTCGCATCCGTACTGGAGACTAACGGCAACACGAGCGCAGGCGACTTCAGCGGCAGCGCCAGTGTGGTACTGACTTTCCCTTGATCATGCCCCCCCATCAAACCAGACGTGGCGCTCGCGGGGCCTTGAATAAAGCCGCTTCTCCCAAGCGCGCTCGCACCAGGGCCTGGCCCTGCCGGGTCATCTGGTCAAGCCATCGCTGCCATGGTATCGGGTATTCATCAGCACTTGCGGACCGCGGGCGCCCAGCACCTGAAAGCCCTGGGCCTCGAAACAACCGACCTTGGCCACGTTGCAAACGAGTTCCGCATGGGGATAACGCGCCAGCATGGCTTGCAGCATCTGCCGGGCAATACCCTGTCGTTTGACCCTTGGGCCATCGGACGTTTACCGCTAGTCAGCACACCGTTCACCAACATTGTGGTGAAATCGATAACGCTGCCCGTCGTAACGCAGTACTGGGAAACAAATGCCCGGGCCGCCGACCTCGACATCAGGCCAACCATTATTGCCTTTGCTAGCTAGAAACTCAGCGACACCGCTTTCTTCGAGTATGAGTTTCCAGTGGCCGTCAGACTGCTGACTGACTAGATAAAATCCAGTGCCCGCTTGCCCATAACAGTCAGTGCTGCCTTCAGTAATCAACGCGTCCGGCCGGCCGTCACCGTTCAGGTCCTCAACCAGCTCCATGGTTACCGGCGTGTAGGTACCTGTTGTCTCAATTTCGCACTCCGACGTCTCTTGGTTAAATCCAGCAGCGCGGAATGCTTTTAGCTGCTCGCTACGCGGTAGTTCATCCGCCAGCGCCGTAGCGCTGGTCATGAAACATACCACCCATAGACCTGACGTAAGCCTTCCCCGCTTATAGATCGTCCGTTGATGATGCCAAATGTGATGTACCCACACTAGCGTAAAGGATCAACTAGCTCTGCCCTCACAATATAACCAATTAATATAACTCGACTAAATGACTATTTAGTTTAGTTATTCTTTAAAAGCACTAATAGGCTGCGTACCTGCCTTATGTCCCATCGATGAGGTGTCTGTATGCCTGCCCTCCTTGATAACGTGACGTGCCAGTTCTGCAGATACCCTTCCCTGGCTCATTTATTAGGCCTGTACATAATCAAATACATCGTGCCGTGGAAGTCGAGCCGTTAGCGAGTCAGTACCATTGCCAGGAAGGCCGCCATCGTCTTTACAGATAGTCTTGTTTAACAGCTTTTCACAACCGCTCGGGACACACTTGGAGGACTATCCAAGCCGTCTTTAACGTTACTGAAGGAGCGAGCCATGTCAGTTGAAAGCGTGGGGAAAAACACGGTGCCCAAGCAAGGCGATAGCGGCTCGGTCTTCGATGCTGCACTCAACGGTGCCTGGAAAAACGAGTGGACACGGCGCGAGGCGGCGCGCGACCAGGCCAAGGCATCGGGCAATGAAGCGTTGGCGCAACACTTCCAAAACGAACTGGATGTCCTGAAACTGATGATGCCGGAGGGTGTACCAAGCGACGCTACGCCACCGTTGGCAGGTGCCAGCGAATCAGAACCTTCGAAAAGCTCGGTGCTGGACACAGCACCACCTCTGCCAACTTCGAAATCATTGCCGACCCCATCGAACGCCGTTGCTGAGCGCCCCAAGGATGTGCCGACAGGTAACACGCTGAACTTCACCAACGAGCGTGACACGCCGATGACTATCGTGTTCACCGCCAATGCCGGCCAGCCCCTTGTTCCCTCCGTCACACTCAAACCCGGCGAAACACTGGCGCAGTCTTTCCCCGAAGGTTGGTCGGGTAACTTCCGCTCCTCGACCGGCGATGGCGTCAACGCCACACTTGGCGAAGTGGCTTTCAATGGTGGAGCGGACGGTAAGCAGACTTTCTACGACGTCAGCTATATCGAGGGCAACAACGCCCGTATGACCATCGAACCGAGCTCGGGCGGCCCGGTGTCCGGCACACTGAAGGACATCGTGAGCGGCGCACCCGACAGCATCAAGGCGCGGGATGAGCACGGCAATGTCTACGGGCTGAAGAAAACCACCAACGCGCAAGTCATCAACGATTCGGTGGTCAGCTACTACCGTGCCGCAGTCGGTGACGGCGAGGGGTACGTCGTGCCGAAGGATGACGCGAGCACGCTCGGCTCCAACTCCAACAGCCTTAACGTGCGAATTGCTTGATTGGGTTGCGCCCATACACGTCTAAAATCGCCCTATGTAAAAAAGCTGGCCCTTGAGGCCAGCTTTTTCTCGGCTGGCAAAAGCTGAAGCTGACCGCCGCCGTAAGGACTGCAAGTACATACTAGACCGGAGACCCTTCAGTAACCGCTCGCCGCCGTCATCGCCCCACCCACGATCGCAATCCCTGAACTGCTGCCCAAGCGCGTCGCCCCGGCTTCAATCATTTTCACCGCCGTCGGGTAATCACGCACCCCACCGGATGCCTTGACCCCAACCCCGGCGCCTACGGTTTTGCGCATCAGTGCCACGTCTTCGACCGTGGCGCCGCTTCGGCTGAACCCGGTAGACGTCTTGACGAAAGCCACACCCAAGTCCCGGCAGATTTCGCACGCCTGGACCTTCTGTGCGTCGTCGAGCAGGCAGGTTTCCAGGATGACCTTCAACGGTACGGTGCCGCAGGCCTTGTGGACCACGGCAATATCATCGCGCACCGCGTTCAGCAGCCCTTCCTTCAACCAACCGATATTGAGCACCATGTCAATCTCCCCTGCCCCGGCGGCAATCGCCCGTGCGGCTTCAAATGCCTTGCTGTCACTCAGGCCCGCGCCCAGCGGGAAGCCCACCACCGCACAAATCACCACGGTATCGTCGGTCAGGCACGACGCGGCGTAAGGTACCTGTCCCGAATTCAGGCACACCGAATAAAAGCCGTGTTCCTGGGCTTCCTCGCACAAGGTGCGAATCTGCTCACGGGAGGCGTCGGGAGACAGCAAAGTGTGATCGATGTACTTTGCCAATGCTGCGGGTTGAAGAGTGTTCATTTAACGGGCCCTTGCCTGTATGTTGCCAATGATCGTGTGCCGCTTGTCACAGCGCTCACAATAATACGTTACAATAGTCACACTTAATGTTGCTTATTTAACAACAACAATCAAGCCCTGGAATACTCGTGGACAGTAAAAAAGCCGAGCGACTCAAGCTTATCCAACAAGCCTTGCAGGACCAGAACGCCATTCACCTGAGGGAAATGGCAGCGTTGCTGGACGTCTCCGAGATGACGCTGCGCCGTGATCTCAATCACTTCAGCGATCACCTGCGACTGTTGGGCGGCTACATAACCCGGGGCGGCAGTGAGGTCAGCGAATACCGGGTCGCCGACCAAGGCACGCGCCACGTCGAAGAGAAACGCCGCATCGGCAAGCTCGCTGCCGGTTTGATACAGCCCGGTGACACGGTCTTCTTCGACTGCGGCACCACCTCGCCCTTCGTCATTGACTTCATCCCCGATGAGCTGGAGTTCACGGCCGTGTGCAGTTCGTTGAACGTGCTGCTCAAGTTGCATAACAAGCCCAACTGCCACATCGTCTTGTGCGGCGGCACCTTTCACCGCAAGAACCAAGTATTCGAAAGCAGCGCCGAAAGCAGTATTCTCGACAGCGTGCGCCTGACGTGGGCCTTCGTGACTGCGGCGGGTGTCAGTCAGGAATTCGGTGTGACGTGCTTCAACTTCAATGAAGTCGAGGTCAAGCAAAAGGTCCTGCGCCAGGCCCAGCAACGCGTGTTGCTCGCCGACTTCAGCAAGTTCGACACGGTGCGCACCGCTCATTTCGCCAGCCTTGAAGACTTCCAGTACGTGGTGAGCGACAAGAAAATTCCCCGCGCCTATAAAGAAGTCATCCAGGCCCGCGGTGCGCAATTGCTGGTTTAACCCAACAACCTCTGCCGTTCCTTCTTATTCAAATAGCCGGTGGTCACGCTGAACGAGGCGCTCGCCCCGGCCGCCAGCTGCCTCACGTGGCCTTTGGCTTTCTCAGCGTTGTAGCCCTCGGGCTCGCAGGTCGACGGCAGCACGAACGCGGCCACTTGCTGATCCGGTGCGTGCAGGACCCAGCGTGCGGCGTGCTCGAATTGCTCGGGGCGATAACGGGTGTAGAACGCGGCGCCATCGGGATGCTCGAGCAGAAAGTGCGCGTGGCCGCTGGCGTCGGTGCCGACGCCGTCGAGGAAAAACACAATTTCAGGGTCATACAGCGCTGGCGCTTCGAGGCAGGCCAACTGAGCGGGATGCTCGGCCAGTTGCGCCATGTAGGCACTCCAGTCGGGTGTCGGCTTGACGTGGTCCGGCACACTGGTCCGCAGGCGCAGACGCTGCATGCCCAGCGGCTCGACGAACCGGGCACCGTCCACATAGGCGTAGTTCATGTGGGCCATGTACATCAGGTCCATGGGCTTGCCGGCCAGGTTCGTCACATCCATCTCGATATCGAACAAGGCCGAATCAGCGCGCAGTGTCACGCTGGGGCAGGCCCGGTAGCGATCGCCGAACCCCTTGGCATATTCATATGACCCGCCCAGGCGCACAAAGCCCTCGCCCAACTCCAGCCAGGCGGTGTCCATAGGCGCGCAGGGCATTTCGCCGTGCAAGGCATGCGTGTCATCCGGCGCCGGGCAGCCGTTGCGCAGCAAGCCACTGTGAAACATGAAACAGCCATAGGTATCAATGACCGTCGGGCTCGGCCGGGGCTGCTCAAACAGGTTGCGCATGGTCAGGTCGCACCCCTCGAACACGGCCGACCAGATCATCTGCCCTTGATAAGGCAGCACCACCAGGCGTCCACGGCTGTTCTCCAGGCTCAGGGCCAACACACCGGACGGGTAGGTCCAGGCACTGACCTTGAAATCCTCAGACTGCAAAAGGATCTTTTCCTGCTCGCCAAACACCGCACGATACAGCGCGATACGTGTGTTCATGAGGCCACCGCCGCTGCCGCGCCCGCTGGCAAGGTGTCTGACTGGCGCAGGCATTTGACTGCGTACATCACGATCACGATAAAGCACAGCAACGGTACGCTGTAGGCCAGTTGCATGTTGCCGCCGCTGGCATCGGACAACAGGCCCTGGAAGATGGGGATGACCCCGCCACCGACGATACTCATCACCAGCAATGAACCACCGACACCGGTGTCTTCACCCAGGCCATCGATGGTCAGGCCGTAAATGGTCGGCCAGCATGGGCCGAGAAAAATACTCACGCCAACCGCTGCATACACCGCCGAAATGTTCGGCACCAGAATCGTGTAGGCCAGCAGCACAATGCACAGCACGCCGTAAATCGCTAACACTCTGGCCGGGTGCAGCCTGCGCATCAACAGGTTGGCGATCATCTTGCCAACAAAGTACGCCGCAAAAGTGGTCAGCAGAAACCACGAGGCGCTGCGTTCATTCATACCGCCCATTTGCATGGCCAGGCGAATGGTAAAACTCCACACACCCACCTGTGCGCCCACATAGAGAAACTGCGCCAGTACGCCAAAGGTAAAACGCGGGTTACGCAACAGCCGCCCCAGGCTTTGACGCAGGCTGCCAGGCTTGCTGCCGGCAGGCTTGTTGCCCTTGCACGCGGGGAACCGGGTAATGGCGATCAGGATAAACATCAGCACCAGTACAGCGATCATCCACTTGTACGGCAGCAACGTGGACTGGATCATTTGCAACTGCTGCACCGCCGCCTCGGAGGCGCTCATTTGCTTCAGTTGTTCAGTGGTGGCGTCGGAGTCCTTGAACATCACAAAGCTGCCCACGTACACCCCGGCCATCGCGCCGAATGGGTGAAAGGTCTGCGAGATATTCAAACGTCGCGTCCCGGTTTCCCGTGGGCCCATCAGCGTCGAATAGGTGTTGCACGCGGTCTCCAGGAACGACAGGCCGGCGGCAATCACAAACAGTGCCAGTAGGAACATGCCGTACTTGGCGGTGGAGGCCGCCGGAAAAAACAGCAGGCAGCCAAACATGTACAACAACAGCCCGATCAGAATCGTGCTCTTGTAGCTCAAGCGACGCACCACCATCGCGGCCGGAATCGCTACAAAAAAATAGCCCAGGTAAAACGCCGACTGCACGAAGGCGGTCTGGAAATCACTGAGCAAAAACGCTTTCTTGAAGTGTGCGATCAGCACGTCGTTCATGCTCGCGGCGGCTGCCCACAGCGCAAAGATGCTGCACAGCAGGATAAAGGCGAACCAGGGCGTGCGGTTCAGGTAGAAACCGTCGGGGGTTTGTTGCAGCGCAGGTTTGTTCATTATTGTTCTCCGGGCTGATGGGGGTGTTACCGCTGTTGCTGGAAGCGGGCGAATGCTTCGCTGTCGGGATAGGAGGTCTGCGTACCCAGCGCCATCACCGAGCAGGCGGAATACGCCACTGCCTGTTCCATGGCGTGACGAATCCCGCCGTCGCGGTTCCAGTGTTGAATAAAGCAGCCAATAAAGGCGTCACCGGCACCGGTGGTATCACGGGCGGCAACCCGTTGGCCCGGCACTAGGAATTCACCCTCTTCACCCACGTACAGCGCGCCTTGCTCGCCAAGGGTGACAATCACGTGGCGAATACCGCTGGCTACCAGGGTTTTTGCGGCGGTGCGGGCTGAGTCCGGCGAGTCCACGGTCTGGCCGGTGATCAGCGCCAGTTCCGATTCGTTGGGGATCAGGAAATCCAATTTTGCCAAATGCTCGGCGCTCAACCCGGCCATGGCCGGTGCCGGGTTGAGCAATACCGCAATGCCATGCCGGTGAGCGAATTCGATGGCGTAGTAGACCGTCTCCAGGTTGATCTCCAGTTGCAGCACGATCAACGTGCACGCGCGCAGGTCGGCTGCTGCCGCATCGATATCCGCAGGCGACAAATGCGCGTTGGCGCCTTTGACGATCAAAATGCTGTTGTGGGAGTCGGCCCGGACAAAAATCGGCGCCACGCCGCTGGAAACGCCAGGCACCCGCTGCACATAACGGGTGTCGATACCAAAGTGCTGAAAGTTGGCCAGGGTGTTGTCGGCAAACATGTCGTCCCCGACCTTGCTCAACATCAACACATCCGCCCCAAGCTTGGCTGCCGCCACCGCCTGGTTGGCCCCTTTACCGCCGCAACCCAGGGCAAAGCCCGGTGCTTCCAGGGTTTCGCCCTGGCCCGGCATGCGGTCGATGTACGTAATCAAATCCACCATATTGCTGCCGATGACTGCGATCTTGCTCATTGCTATTCCACCTTGTTGCGGCACGACCAGGCAGGTTGTGGCGCTCTTGTTTTGTTATTTAAATAACATTAGGTGTGAATATTCAATCTTTTTTTGCGATGAGAGATCAACGGAGTGTGCACATGGCCGGCAGCGGCCTTAAGCAGTTGCTGATCGACTGCGTCGGGTCTGCTCCATAGCCCGACTCAAAAAGGGCAAGGTCGCAATTATGTAGCGTGTGTGTAAGCGTCACCTTGTGTCCCCGGGGAGCGCTCACTAAGCTGGCCGATCTTTTTTGATGCAACCCGGAATCCCCATGCCTCGAAGTATTGCCCACCTCGCCTTGCTGCTGGGGTTGATCACCGCCATAGGCCCTTTCGCCATCGACAGCTATTTGCCCGCGCTGCCCACCCTCGGGGCCAGCCTGCAGGCGTCGCCGGCGGCCGTGCAGATGAGCTTGACGGTGTTCTTCATGATCATTGGCGTGTGCCAGCTGTTCTACGGGCCCATCAGCGATGTGTTCGGTCGCAAGCCGCCGATTTATGCAGGGTTGGTGATTTTTGCCGTGGGCAGCGTCGGTTGTGCGCTGGCCCCCACTATTGAAGTGCTGATCGGCTTTCGTGCCCTGCAAGCGTTTGGTGCGTGCGCCGGCATGGTCATTCCCCGGGCCATCGTTCGTGACCTGTATACCGGCCATGAAGCGGCGCGCTTGATGGCCTTGCTGATGTTGGTGATGAGTGTTTCACCGATCCTGGCGCCCTTGGCCGGCAGCGTCGTCATTTCCCTTTGGAGTTGGCGTGAAGTGTTCGTGGCGCTGGCTGTCGTGGCGGTGCTGTGCCTGGTGATGACCATCGTGCAACTGCCGGAAACCCATCCGGCCGAACGCCGTTTGGGCAAGACCCTGGGCAATGCGTTCGGCAGCTACGGCGCCCTCCTTCGTGACCCGGTATTCACTGGCCTGTCGGTGGTGTGTGGCTTTGGCCTGGCGACGTTCTTTGTGTTTATCGGCAGCGCGCCGTTCGTTTACATCGAGTATTTCGGCCTGACGCCGACGCAATTCAGCCTGTGTTTTGCGGTGAACGCTGCCTCATTCTTCGCCATGAGCCAACTGACGGCGCGCCTGAGTGCGCGCTTTGGCCTGGCCCCGCTGATTCGCTGGTCGGTTGTAGGCGTTGCCGTGGTCATGACATTGCTGGCCACCACCACGCTATGGAGCGACAATCTGGCGTTGATGATGGCGCTGCTGTTTATCGGTTTCGGCTTTCTCGGCCTGTTACTGCCGGCCGCAGGGGTATTATCCATGGAAGATCATGGTGCCGTGGCGGGTTCCGCGTCGGCGCTGCTCGGTGCTATCCAAATGATCACGGCGGCCGTCTCGATGACCCTGGTTGGTGTGTTTGCCGACCACACACCTGCCCCCATGCTGATTGGCATCGCGCTGTGTGCCGTCGCCGCGATGCTGGTCACCCTGTGGACCCTGCGTCGTTTACCGACTCATCTGGCCCGCGCCAGGTCCTGACATTGTTTTGACTGATAGCCGTTATTGGCCGGAATCCGTTCTGGGGCGGGGCCAGGCTTTATAGAATGGCGACCACAGTCTAACCGCCACCGATCGGTGCTGGAGGTCGTCATGCGTTACCTGTTTATTGCACTGCTGAGCGTGGTCAGCACTTTCGCCGCCGCCCAGGGCGCCCCCAATCCGGGCGCGGACAAACCGGTCAATCAGGCCGACAATTACGCCGAAGACTTGGACATCGCCAAGGCCGTGCGCAATACCAACGCCGCATCCGCCACCTGCGGCCCGGTCAAGGGCCATGTTGTGTACGTTGATAGCCAGGGCGTGCGTCACGAACTGGACTATAGGCGGCTCGGTGACACCTGCCCGCACAGTTAATCGCGCTTACAAATCAAACCGGTCCACCGCCCGCCGCCGCTCGTTGTCATCGCGCACGTCATAACTGGCGGTCGTCTGGATATTAGAGTGATGCGCCAGTTTCTGCGCGATAGACAGGTCATGCTCTTCGATCACCCGGGTGATGAAAGACCGTCGGAAATCATGGGGCATGATCTTCACGCCCACCTGTTCGCCGCGCTGACGAGCGATGTAGTAGATCGCGTGCTTGGTAATGCGTTCGCGCGTGATATGGCTGCCCCGGCGGATACGATTGAACAGAAATGGATCGTCCTGTTCGCCTTCCTTGAGGTGTTCGCGGCGAAACTCCAGCCATGCTTGCAGCTTGGCAAACGCCCAGGCGGGTGCGTACTTGATCAGTTCCTTGTTGCCCTTGCCGGTCACGCGCAAGCTGCGTTCGTCGAAGTTGATCTGCGCCAGGTCGAGGTTGACCGACTCCGACTTGCGCATGCCCGAGCCATACAAAATACCGATCACCGCCGCATCCCGCAGGCCCTGGGGGCGAGGGTCGGCGGCGCAGACGTCCATCATTTCGCGGATCAGTGTGCGCCGCAGGTTACGGCCCTGCCCCAGGCGGGTACCGGGCGCAGCCTTGACCGAACGCATCTTCAACAGGTGGTCCTGGCTGATCAAGCTCATGCGCCACGCCTCGTTCATTACCCCGCGCACCGCATTTACATACAACGAAGAGGTGTTCGGCGCATAGCCGTCCTCGCGCAACGCGGCGACCAGGGCAATCACGTGCTCGGGTTGCAGCAGGTGCCAGTCGATCTCTTCGAGATTGATGTCTTCAAAGCCGAGTCGGTCGGCGGCGTCCTGCAGCACGTAACGCATGGTCAGTTGACTGGAGGGCGCCAGGCGGGTGAGGTAGAGGGTCAGCGGGTTGCGGATAGACTCAGTCAAGGTAGATCAGCCTTTGGATTAAATACCTCGATCAACTCATTGTTTAATCGAGGTATTTAGTGAATTGGCGAGCGCCGAGTTTAACGCACGACCGGCCCTTGCACAAAATCACTGGGCCGATTCGTCATCCTCTGTGGCGTCTTCGGGCTGAGGCTGGGTTTGGGTCTGGCTCCATTCAGTGTCCTGTTTCTGCATCAGCCCAAACCAATGCTGGCGCATGAACGCCAGGTAGCCGTCCGGCGCCTTGGCGAAATCACTCTCATCGCCATAGCAGCCGGGAAGCGGCAACTCCGTGCCCTGCTCCTTGTACTGGCTGACCAGCGCCTGTTGCGCTGCAATAGAGCAGTCCGTCGGCAGCGGCATGCCACGCAGGGCGCCAGCTTCCTCGTCCCACCAGCTCGCGCCGACGCGATCGACACCGCGCAGGCGGTACTTCTGGGATTTGCCGACATGCATGATCAGTTTGAATTCACGGGGGCTGACGTCGCTGGTGCACGTTCGCGAGTAGCCCACGGTCGCCTGAGTCATGCCATCCCCGGCCAGGTCGGTGACCTTGGTCGCCGCCATGTCAAAGCGCAGCGCTGCATCGAATTGGCAATGCTGCACGTCGTCATAAAGCATCCAGACGCGTTTGGGATGGTCGCCCGCCAGCAGGTATTGGGCCGCATAGACGAAGGCCGACTGGGTGCCGTCATCGTCACGCTCGCCAACTTGCTCGGCGAGTACCAGCAGGTTTTTGCCTTGGCGGTCGTCCCAGGTATAGGCGGCGACCTGCTTGCCACGCACTTCCACGCCCTCCGGTACCTGCTCGATGCGCGAGAGCACTACCCCGTCGTCGGCCCGTACGGTCGTGACACAGGCCACGGCCATCAACAATCCCATCAACGCAGGCCGTAATTGGCCGCGAAAAAGCTGCACGCTATTCATCCGAGTACCCTGGCAAGAGATGGCTTACTTTACCGGCACTTGAAGGGCAATGCAGAGAAGATTGTTGAATTACAATCGGTCGGCGGCACAACGCTGAAATAACCCAGCAGTTTTACCCGGTAAACCTATTGCTTGGCGCTTCAGTCACTTAGCTGAACCCTAGCTGTCTACCTGTCAAATAAACGAGTTTTTCATCCGCCTTTCATATTCGTTCAACATTTTTCCGCTTAACCTTGGCCGCAGAACTTGAGAACAAACCGCGTTTTTACCGACTAACCTGTTGATTACGCTTTACCTTTCATATATTTCGTCTTTAATCTGATACCCATGGAAGAATCCGTTGCCCGTCTTCAGGAAAGTCGAATGAATGCCGCAAACCCACGCTACGTTTAATCAGTCAGCGTTTTACCGACTGATTACTGCTGTTTTCACGCTTCAATTGCTCTAGCCCCGAGGTCATGAATCTTTGAAACCCTACCCTATTCATTGCGTGTCGATCGTTATCCCGGTCTACAACGAACAAGAGAGCCTGCCTGAATTGCTGCGTCGCACGACGGCAGCCTGCAAGCAACTGGCTTACGAATACGAAATCATCCTGGTGGATGACGGTAGCCGCGACAACTCGGCTCAATTGCTTGAAGACGCCGCCGCTGAAGACGGCAGCAACGTGGTGGCGGTGATCCTCAACCGTAACTACGGCCAGCATGCGGCGATCATGGCCGGCTTCGAGCAGTGCCGGGGCGAGGTGGTCATCACCCTCGACGCCGACCTGCAGAACCCGCCCGAAGAGATCCCGCGCCTGGTGGAACAAGCTGCCCTGGGTTACGACGTGGTGGCAACCGTGCGTAACAACCGCCAGGACTCGGCCTTCCGCCGCTGGCCTTCGCGCCTGATCAACCTGGCGGTGCAACGCTCCACCGGCGTGGCCATGACCGACTACGGCTGCATGCTGCGCGCCTACCGCCGCACCATCGTCGACGCCATGCTCGCCTGCCGTGAGCGCAGCACCTTTATTCCGATCCTGGCCAACGGCTTTGCCCGGCACACCACCGAGATTCTGGTGCATCACGCCGAGCGCGAGCACGGCGAGTCCAAATACAGCGCGATGCGCCTGATCAGTCTGATGTTCGACCTGCTGACCTGCATGACCACCACCCCGCTGCGCCTGCTGAGCATCGTCGGTTTCAGCCTGGCGGCGCTGGGCATGCTGTTTGCCTTTGCACTGGTATTCCTGCGATTGGTCTTCGGTGCCGAATGGGCAGGCTCAGGCACGTTTGTACTGTTTGCGGTATTGTTCGTGTTCACCGGCGGTCAATTCATCGGCATGGGCCTCTTGGGTGAATACCTGGGCCGCATGTACAGTGACGTGCGCGCCCGCCCACGCTTCTTTATTGAAAAAGTGCTGCGTAACCAACCCGCAGCACCTGCTCCGGTCGTCGTGGTCGACGGCCTGACAAGTTCTCACACTTCCACTTCTCCTTCCGATCAGGTTTCGTCATGAATTCAAAAGCTGTTGTCTTCGCTTATCACGATATTGGCTGTGCAGGCATTGAAGCCCTGCTGACCGCCGGCTACGACATTGCTGCCGTGTTCACCCATGCCGACGACCCCAAGGAAAATAATTTCTACGGCTCCGTCGCCCAACTCTGTGCCCGCAACGGCATCCCGGTACATGCACCGGAAGACGCCAACCACCCACTGTGGATCGAGCGCATTGCCAAGCTGAACCCGGATTTCATCTTCTCGTTCTACTACCGCAACCTGCTGAGCGAAGCCCTGCTGGCCACCGCCAAGAAAGGTGCGTTCAACCTGCACGGCTCGCTGCTGCCTAAGTACCGTGGCCGCGCCCCGGCCAACTGGGTGCTGGTAAACGGCGAAACCGAAACCGGCGTGACCCTGCACCGCATGGTCAAACGTGCCGACGCCGGCGCGATCCTGGCCCAGCAAAAAGTCGTTATCGACCGCACTGACACTGGCCTGACCCTGCACGCCAAACTGCGTGAAGCGGCCACCAACCTGCTGCGTGATGCCCTGCCACAACTGGCCCAAGGCAAGCTGGCGGAAACTGCCCAGAACGAAAGCCAGGCCACCTACTTCGGCCGCCGCACCGCTGCCGATGGCAAACTGGACTGGAAAAAGCCGGCTGAAGAGCTGTTCAACCTGGTTCGCGCCGTCACCCAACCTTACCCGGGCGCCTTCTGCGCCGTAGGCGAGCACAAACTGATCGTTTGGCAAGCCGATGTGGTCAAGGGCAACGAAGGCATTGCCCCGGGCCGTGTGATCAGCGTCAACCCGCTGCGCATCGCCTGCGGTGAAGATTCCCTGGTGGTCAAGTTTGGCCAGCGCAACGAAAACGGCCTGTACCTGGCCGGTCCTTCCCTGGCCGACGAGTTGGGCCTGGTGGACGGTTCCGTACTGCGCGGCGCCGAGTCCGGCCGCAAGCCACGTCGTACTCGCGTACTGATCCTGGGTGTGAACGGTTTCATCGGTAACCACCTGTCCGAGCGCCTGCTGCGTGACGACCGTTACGAAATCTACGGCCTGGATATCGGTTCCGACGCTATCGAGCGCCTGCGCAGCCACCCGAACTTCCACTACGTGGAAGGCGACATCAGCATTCACTCCGAGTGGATCGAGTACCACATCAAGAAGTGCGACGTGGTCCTGCCGCTGGTGGCCATCGCTACCCCTATCGAATACACCCGTAACCCACTGCGCGTGTTCGAACTGGACTTTGAAGAGAACCTGAAACTGGTTCGCTACTGCGTCAAGTACAACAAGCGTGTGATCTTCCCGTCGACCTCCGAAGTCTATGGCATGTGCCAGGACCAGTACTTCGACGAAGACACCTCCAACCTGGTGGTTGGCCCGGTCAACAAGCAACGCTGGATCTACTCGGTCTCCAAGCAACTGCTGGACCGTGTGATCTGGGCTTACGGCGACAAAGGCCTGAACTTCACCCTGTTCCGTCCGTTCAACTGGATGGGCCCGCGCCTGGACCGTCTGGACTCGGCACGTATCGGCAGCTCCCGTGCAATCACCCAGTTGATCCTGAACCTGGTAGAAGGCACGCCAATCCGCCTGTTCGACGGTGGCGAGCAGAAGCGTTGCTTCACCGACATCGCTGACGGCATCGAAGCCCTGGCACGCATCATTGATAACGACAACGATGTCTGCAATGGTCAGATCATCAACATCGGCAACCCGGAAAACGAAGCCAGCATTCGTCAGCTGGGCGAAGAGCTGCTGCGTCAGTTCGAAGCTCACCCGCTGCGTAGCAACTTCCCTCCGTTCGCCGGTTTCCGCGACGTAGAGAGCAAGGCGTTCTACGGCACCGGTTACCAGGACGTGGCGCACCGCAAGCCAAGCATCGAAAACGCCAAGCGCCTGCTGAACTGGGAGCCAACCGTTGAGATGAGCGAAACCATCGGTAACACCCTGGACTTCTTCCTTAAAGAAGCCATGCTCGAAATCGCGGACAAGCGCTGATGCAGGCAGGTCTTCGCATCGACGTCGACACCTACCGTGGCACCCGTGAAGGTGTGCCGCGGTTGCTCGAATCCCTGGATGAAGCCGGGGTGAAAGCGACGTTCTTCTTCAGCGTTGGGCCGGACAACATGGGGCGCCACTTGTGGCGCCTCATCCGTCCGCAATTCCTGTGGAAGATGCTGCGTTCCAATGCCGCCGGGCTGTATGGCTGGGATATCTTGCTGGCCGGCACCGCCTGGCCGGGCAAGCCGATTGGTCGTGACCTGGGGCATTTGATGCGCCAGGCCAAGGCCGCCGGCCATGAAGTCGGCCTGCACGCGTGGGACCACCACGGCTGGCAGGCCAACACCGGGCGCTGGAGCGACGCACAACTGGTAGAGCAGATTCGTCGCGGCGTCGACACCTTGAGCGACATTCTCGGTGAACGCATCGACTGTTCCGCCGCCGCCGGCTGGCGTGCCGATGAACGCGTGGTGCAAGCCAAACAAGGTTTCAACTTTCGCTACAACAGTGATTGCCGGGGCTCCAGCCTGTTTCGACCCACCTTGGCCGATGGCAGTGCGGGCACCCCACAAATTCCGGTAGACCTGCCGACCTTTGACGAAGTCGTCGGTCCGGTGGTGGCTGCCAAAGATTTCAACAGCTTTATTCTTGACCGGTTTACCGCGTCAAAGCTGAACGTCTACACGATCCACGCAGAAGTAGAAGGGATTCTGATGGCTGAAGATTTTCGCCAGTTGCTCGCCCAGGCCGGGCAGCGCGGCATCGACTTCAAACCCTTGGGCGATCTGCTGCCCGCGGATGTGACCACCCTGCCCCAGCAACACCTGGTGCGCGGCGCGCTGAGCGGCCGCGAGGGATGGCTCGGAGTACAGCAGGCATGATCCGGCGCTGGGCATTGCCCCTGCTCCTGTTGGCGTTTGGTGTGTTTTATCTGTTACCGCTGGCCAGTCATGGCCTGTGGATTCCGGATGAAACCCGTTATGCACAAATCAGCCAGGAAATGCTGCTGACCGGCAAGTGGGCTTCGCCACACTTCATGGGCATCCGCTACTTCGAGAAACCCGCCGCCGGCTATTGGATGATTGCGCTGGGCCAGGCGATTTTCGGGCAAAACCTGTTCGGCGTGCGCTTTGCGTCCGCGCTGAGCACCGGGTTGAGCATCCTGCTGGTCTATCTTGTGTCTCGCCGACTGTGGAACGACCCGCAAAAAAGCCTGGTCAGCACGGTGCTGTACATGAGTTTTGTCAGCGTGGCCTTGCTTGGCGGTTATGCCAACCTGGACCCGCAATTCACCTTCTGGGTCAACCTGACCGGCGTGGCGCTGTGGTTCTGCTTCGACAGCACCACGCGCCGCGGCCGTTTATGGTCCTGGGCCATGCTCGGTTTTGCCTGTGGCATGGGTTTCATGACCAAAGGGTTCCTGGCCTGGCTGCTGCCGGTGTTGATCGCCCTGCCCTACGCAATCTGGCAGAAACGCTTTCGTGAATTGCTGGCTTACGGCGTGGTCGCCGTGGTCGTTGCGATTGTGGTCAGCCTGCCGTGGGCCCTGGCTGTGCACCTGCAAGAGCCGGACTACTGGAACTTCTTCTTCTGGCACGAGCATATCCAACGCTTCGCCGGGGATGACGCCCAGCATGCCGAGCCATTCTGGTTCTATCTGCCGCTGATGGTCGCGTTCTCGTTGCCATGGATTGCCCTGCTGCCATCCACGGTGAAACGCGCCTGGCTGGAAAAACGCCTGCCTAAAACCGCGTTCCTGCTGCTCTGGCTATTAATGCCGCTGGCATTCTTCAGCCTGGCCAAAGGCAAGCTGCCGTCGTACATCATGCCTTGCCTGCTGCCGTTGGCCCTGCTGATGGGGTCGACCCTGAGCGACAAACTTGCCCGGGGACACAGTCGCGCACTGCGCATCAACGGCTGGCTGAACCTCGGTATCGGTATCGCGGCCTTGTTGGCAATCAGCTGGTTTCAATTGAAGAACCCGGTGTACGAACACGGACAAGAAACCCTCAGCCTGGTGCTGGTGTTTACCTTCCTGTTCGGCTGGATTGTGGTCAACCTGCTGCAGGCCGCGCGTCCTTTGAAGCTGTGGGCAGCGCCGGCGATCGGCAGTTGGTTGCTGGTCGCTCTGGTGCCGGCCGCCCTGCCCCATTCGGTGGTGTACAACAAGACGCCGGATCAGTTCATCATCGACCACCTGCCAGAACTGCAACCGACCACCGCTCTGCTCAGCAATGACCTGGGCGCCGCGTCGGCCCTGTCATGGCGTTTGGGCCGCCCGGACGTCAGCCTCTACAACACCGTCGGCGAAGTGAAATACGGCATCGCCTACCCGGACACCGCCCATCGCAAGATCGATACCAGCGAAGTCCAGCAATGGATGAGCGAAGCGCGCAAAAAGGGTTCTGTCGGCGTGGTGATGCGGGTCAAGGGCGACGATGAGGTTGCTGAAGTGAACCTGCTGCCCCAGGACGGCAAGCGTTATGAGCAAGGCAATATCGTGATCCTGATTTTCCCACAGGCTGCGCAATGATCACGTTGCTTCTGCTATTAAGCGCCTGCCTGCTCACCTGCATGGGCCAGGTTTCGCAAAAATTTGCCGTGGAAAGCTGGCGTGACCAGCCGGACGGTTGGGCGCCGAAACTGCGCTCCCCGTGGCTGTGGTCGGCGCTGGTGTGCCTGGGCCTGGGCCTGTTGGTGTGGCTGCTGGTGTTACAGCGTCTGGAGGTGGGCATCGCCTACCCGATGCTCAGCTTGAATTTCGTGCTGGTGACGCTGATGGCGCGCTTTGTGTTTCATGAGCACATCGATGGCCGTCATTGGCTCGGTGTGGCGCTGGTCATCGGCGGCGTTGTACTGCTGGGGCGTCACGTATGAGCCGGGCGCAAGGGTTTGCCCTGGCCCTGGGCAGCGTCGGCCTGGTGAGCGCCGCTCAACTGGGCATGCGCTGGAGCATGACGCGCCTGCCACTGCCTGACGAGTGGCTGAGCGCATTCAACAGCAACGCCATTGATCTGGGCGCCCTGGGCGTGGTCAGCCTGGCAATCATCGCCTATGCGCTGTCGATGGTGTGCTGGCTCGGCGCCCTCAAGCATTTACCCCTGGGTCGCGCCTATTCGCTGCTCAGCATCAGCTACGCGCTGGTGTACCTGCTGGCGGCCAGCCTGCCGGTGTTCAACGAACATTTTTCGCTTTCAAAAACCCTGGGGGTGGCGCTGGTCATCCTCGGTGTTCTGGTTATTAACTCTCGTCGTGCTAGCGTTGCAAGCCCCAGGAATGCCCCATGAAAATCAGTGTATTTGGTAGCGGTTACGTCGGTCTGGTACAGGCCACCGTATTGGCCGAAGTCGGTCACGATGTGATCTGCATGGACGTTGACAAGAGCAAGGTCGAGTCGCTTCAGAAAGGCCATGTGACCATCTTCGAACCGGGCCTGGCTGCCATGGTCAAGGAAAACCTGGAAAGTGGCCGCCTGCACTTTACCTTTGATGAAAAACTCGCCGTTGAACACGGTGAAGTGCTTTTTATCGCCGTGGGCACGCCCTCGGATGAAGACGGCTCAGCCGACCTCAAGTATGTGCTGTCGGTAGGTGATGCCGTGTCCCGCCATCGTGTGGAACCGGTGATTCTGGTGGAAAAGTCCACCGTACCCGTCGGCACCGGCGACACCTTGCGCGCCCATATCGAAAAAAACCTGCACATCGCAGGCCGTCACCTGGAATTCGATATCGTCTCCAACCCGGAATTCCTCAAGGAAGGCACGGCCGTTGCCGACTGCCGCCGCCCGGACCGTATTATCATCGGTTGCGAACGTGAAGAAGTGCGTGAAGTGATGCGCGACCTGTATGCGCCCTTCAACCGCAACCACGACCGCATCATCTTCATGGACCTGCGCAGCGCCGAACTGACCAAGTACGCCGCCAACTGCATGCTGGCCACCAAGATCAGCTTTATCAACCAGATCGCCGAGCTGGCCGAACACCTGGGTGCGGACATCGAAGCCGTACGCCTGGGCATCGGCGCCGACTCACGAATTGGCTACCACTTCATCTACCCGGGTTGCGGCTACGGCGGTTCGTGCTTCCCCAAAGACATGCGCGCCCTGATCCACAGCGCCAAGGAAGCCAACTGCTCCAGCGACCTGCTGGAAGCGGTCGAAGCCATCAACCAGCGCCAGAAGAGCAAGCTGTTCGAACGTATCAATGCTTACTTCAAGGGCGAGCTGAAAGGCAAGACGTTCGCGTTGTGGGGCCTGGCCTTCAAGCCCAACACCGATGACATGCGTGATGCACCGAGCCGCGTGCTGATGGAAGCCCTTTGGGCGGCGGGCGCCAATGTACGTGCGTTTGACCCTGAAGCGATGCAGGAAACCCAGCGAATCTACGGTGACGAGTCGCGGCTGACGCTGCTGGGCACACCGGAGTCCGCCTTGAGCGGCGCCGATGCGCTGATCGTCTGCACCGAATGGCAGCAGTTCAAGGCCCCGGATTTCGAGCTGATCCTCGACCGCCTGAAAAACCCGGTGATTTTCGACGGTCGCAACCTGTACGACGGCGAGCGCCTGGCGCGCAAAGGCTTCAAATACTTCCCAATGGGTCGTGGTGATTCCTGCGAGTTGCCGATTCCTCAGCAAAACTGGGTAGCGCCGGTCAAGGAAGACTGACACGTGAACAAAGCTCAACCGCCCTTGCTTACTGCAACGATCCGCAACCAGTCGCTGGGGCTTGGGCTCCTTGCACTGGTGCTGTTTATCGTCGGCAATTGGCACCAGGCCATCATCGGGTTCGACTCGCGCTTCGTGGTGTTTGCTCAGGAGATGCTGCGCCATGGGCCGAGCTTCTTTCCCACCACCTATGGCCAGCCCTACGCTGACTACCTGGCGACCTCAACACTGCTGACGTGGCTGTTGTCCTTGCCGTTCGGCCAGGTCACCAGCCTGACGGCATGGCTGCCTACGTCTATCGCGTCAGCGCTGATCGTAACCCTGGTGTATCGCCTCACGGCGCCCTACTCCACGCGTTGGGGCCTGTTGAGCATCGCGATGTTGCTGCTCAGCAGCACCTTCATCAGTGAAACCCGTGCGGTGTCCCTGGACCAGATGCTCGCCGCCATCGCCCTGGCGGTGCTCTACCTGGGTTACGCCCACGATCACTTCGGTGCCGCCAAACGTCTGCATTGGTTGTTCCTGCTGGTGATTCTAGGCTTTGCAGTGCGTGGGCCAATCGGCCTGGTGATCCCGACCGGCGTACTCTGCAGCTATTACCTGATCAATCGCCAATGGCGCCAACTGTTCACTTTTGGTGTGCTGGCACTGGCCCTGTTGGTGGCATGCGTCGGCCTCTTGCTGCTGCTGGCCAAGCTCAGCGGTGGCGAAGACTTCATGCAGGACGTGATCCGCATGCAGTTCCTGGGGCGTATGGACGGCACCGAAGGCTCCAGCGGCGTGCTGTATTACTTCACCAGCTCCATGGGCAACTATGCGTTGGCCTATCCGCTGGCGTTGTTGGTGCTGTTGGCGGTCGTCGTCGGCGGGCGCCGAGCGCCGGACCCGGCGTTGCAACTGGTGTTGTATTGCGCGGCGGCCGGTCTGCTGGTGATGCTGGGCCTGTCGGTACCCCAGGCCAAAAAGGCCCGCTACATACTGCCGATGCTGCCCATGGCGGCGATCATTGCGGCCTACCCGTTCCAGGTCACCCAGGGGCGACTGTTCGCGGCGCTACGCGCTTTGATGCTGGGTATCTGGACGCTGCTGCCGGCGCTCCTGGTGATCGGATTGGTGGTGGCGCGCAAGCGTTACCCGGCGCAGCTGGACAACCTTGGGCTGATCTTCACGTTACTGGGTGTGCTTCAGGGGCTGGCGTTGCTGTCACTCCTCAAAGCACGCCTGCGGCCGCTGGGGCCCGCCTTCGCGGCAGTGCTGGCGCTCTGGTCGACCTACATCGTGGTGGTCGAACCGCTGGAACGCACGCTCTACGACACCCGCACCTTCAGCCTCGCGGTCAAAGCGCAAATCCTGCAGCAACCGGCACCGGTGGTACTGCATGGCTTGGGTAAAGATGCGAAAGCCATCAAGTTCATGGTCAACTTCAACTGCGATAAGGTGCCACTGTTTACCCAATCGTCCGCAGATCTCGCCCCGTTGCAAGGGCCGGCCTGGCTGGTGATGAGTGCTCAGGACTTCGAAAAACTGCAAGATCCACGCTTGCGCTCGATCACACCGACGCTCAGTGGAGAGTTCGACAAAGATCCTTATGTGTTGCTGCATCTGGAGAAAGTCTCAGCGCCTTGATCGCGTTCACTGATCGCGGTCACAGCAGTCTGACGGAAACAACGCCCACTCCTCAAAGAGTGGGCGTTTTTCGTTATTAGCGCCCGGAAAGCACCTACGTTGCTATGCGTAAAGGCTGGTGCGCTTTGCCTTCCGATGCCTGGAACCCAAATGTAGACTCGTTCGCCAAGTGCGTTAACTATCTACTACAGGACGCTGCCATCCCTTCAACGCACAGTGGCCGCCATCATTAAAAGGGCAATACCGTGCCAGAAGATTTGTTGCTTATGCCTGCGCCGAGGCTGGATCGGCTGATGGAGCTGCGCGACGCGTTGGTGGCGTTGAAGGGCCCCTTGGCCGATAACACCGCGCTGCAGGCGAATCTGCAAAGGCAGTTGTTCAATGAAGAGATCGATACGCGTGTTCTCGGGAGGATCAACAGACCGTTCGCGCAGCAGACACGCCTGATCCCTTTTGATTAAGCCCTATAACTTCACTTTTTTTGCATTCAACCCTCATTAATATGCAGTGGCGCCAGGGTGCCCAGGTCGGCACACTGTTCAGTGTTCCTCCCCCAACTGTTGGAACTTTCAAAGGGCTTTTGCGGGAAACCCGCCAAGCCCTTTTTTTCGCCTGCTATTGATGGACTGCTTCGATGCTCGCTCGCTGGTTACCCGCTGCAATCAATACCCGCCCTGCCGAATGGAGCCGCGCCGCAGTCGGCATGGCCGTAGGCACGCTGTTCAGTGTCTGGGTGTGTGCCCGGCTATTTGGAATGGAAGTCGCACTGCACCTGCTCGGTCCCCTTGGCGCTTCGGCCGTGCTGCTCTTTGCGGTGTCGTCCGGTGCGCTGGCCCAACCCTGGTCGATTATTGGCAGCTATTTGTGCGCCGCCGTGGTGGGGTTGCTGGTCGCTCGGGTATTGGGCCGTACGCTGGGCAGCGCTTGCCTGGCGGCCGGCATGACCGTCATCCTGATGTGCTGGCTGCGTTGCTTGCACCCACCCGCCGGTGGCCTGGCCATGACCCTGGTGCTTGCCGACCCCGCCTCTATTGCGCTGGGTTGGCAGGAGTTGGCCCCGGTCATGCTCGGCGCGTGTGCCCTGCTGGTATGCGCGTTGGCCTATAACAACGCCACGCGCACGCGTTATCCCAAGGGTACGGGCGAATCACCTGCGGTCATTATCGGCACTGCGCCATCGGGGGCAGACGCCGCCATCACCGCAGCCGACCTGAAGCTGGCCATGGCCGAGATGGAGCAGTTTTACGATGTGCAACCGACCGAGCTGGAACAACTGATCCACGCGGCCGAAGGCCATGCACGGCGTCGCAGCATTGGCCAGGTACTGGCCAGCCGAGTCGCTTGACCTCATCTGCATAAATGCAAAAACGACCTGCATGATTCCGGGTTGTACGGGGCAAATTTGCACTGGTACGATCGCGAGAGGGTTCGTTCGCGAACATCTTGATAAAGAACAATAAAAGCAGGGAGTTACAGATGACTGCTCAGGTTTCATCCGAAGCAAGCCGCGCCGAGGCTCTTCAGCAGGAGGCCCTTAAGCACGAGGTGCTGGCCGACGTGCGTAACCATATCGGCCACCTCACCCTCAATCGCCCCGCAGGCTTGAACGCCATTACCCTGGAGATGGTCCGCAGCTTGACCGCGCAGTTACAGGCCTGGGCGGATGATCCGCAGGTTTACGCCGTGGTACTGCGCGGCGCCGGTGAAAAAGCCTTCTGCGCCGGTGGCGACATCCGTTCGCTGTACGAAAGCTTCAAGAACGGCGACAGTCTGCACGAAGATTTTTTCGTTGAAGAATACGCCCTCGACCTGGCCATTCATCATTACCGCAAACCCGTATTGGCCCTGATGGACGGGTTTGTGCTGGGCGGTGGGATGGGCCTGGTGCAAGGTGCCGACCTGCGCGTAGTCACTGAGCGCAGCCGCCTGGCCATGCCGGAAGTGGCCATCGGCTATTTCCCGGATGTGGGCGGTAGCTACTTCCTGCCCCGCATTCCGGGCGAACTGGGGATTTACCTCGGCCTCACCGGCGTACAGATTCGCGCGGCCGATGCGTTGTATTGCGGGTTGGCGGACTGGTCTATCGACAGCGCCAAACTCAGCGAGCTGGACCGCAAGCTCGATCAATTGCAGTGGCAGGACTCGCCGCTCAAGGACCTGCAAGGCGTATTGGCCAAACTGGCCGTACAGCAATTGCCCGATGCACCACTGGCAGCGCTGCGACCTGCTATCGACCACTTCTTCGCCTTGCCGGACGTGCAGAGCATCGTTGAGCAACTGCAGGAAGTCACCGTCGCCGACAGCCACGAATGGGCCCTGAGTACCGTTAACCTGATGCAAACCCGCTCGCCGCTGGCCATGGCCGTAACCCTGCAAATGCTGCGCCGTGGCCGCCGCCTGCCGCTGGAGCAGTGCTTTGCCCTGGAACTGCACCTGGATCGCCAGTGGTTCGAACGCGGCGACCTGATCGAAGGGGTTCGTGCCCTGATCATCGATAAAGACAAAACGCCCCGTTGGAACCCGCCGACTGTCCACGGGCTGGACGCCAGCCATGTCGACAGCTTCTTCCGCGACTTCGTGCAGACTGGGAAATAGGCCATGCAAGATATTGAATACACTGAAGAACAGGTAATGATCCGTGACATGGCGCGCGACTTTGCCCGTGGCGAAATCGCCCCGCATGCGCAAGCGTGGGAAAAAGCCGGCTGGATCGATGACGTTTTGGTCGCAAAAATGGGTGAATTGGGCCTGTTGGGCATGGTGGTCCCTGAGGAATGGGGCGGCACCTACGTCGACTACGTGGCTTATGCGCTGGCGGTAGAAGAGATTTCTGCCGGTGATGGTGCTACCGGCGCGCTGATGAGTATCCACAACTCAGTGGGTTGCGGGCCAATCCTCAACTACGGCACACACGAACAGAAACAAACCTGGCTGCCCGACCTTGCCAGCGGCCAGGCCATTGGCTGCTTCTGCCTGACCGAACCCCAGGCCGGCTCCGAAGCCCACAACCTGCGCACCCGCGCTGAGCTGCGTGATGGCCAGTGGGTAATCAATGGCGCCAAGCAGTTTGTCAGCAACGGCAAGCGCGCCAAGTTAGCCATTGTGTTTGCGGTGACTGACCCGGCGTTGGGCAAAAAAGGTATTTCCGCGTTCCTGGTGCCCACCCAGACGCCGGGGTTTGTGGTTGATCGCACGGAACACAAGATGGGCATTCGCGCCTCGGATACCTGCGCCGTCACACTCAGCGAGTGCACAGTGCCCGAAGCCAACCTGCTGGGTGAACGCGGCAGAGGCCTGGCCATCGCCCTGTCCAACCTCGAAGGCGGGCGCATCGGTATTGCCGCCCAAGCGTTAGGCATCGCACGGGCAGCGTTTGAGGCGGCGCTGGCGTACGCCCGTGATCGCGTGCAATTCAATCAGGCAATCATTGAGCACCAGAGCATCGCCAACCTGCTGGCAGACATGCAAACCCGGCTCAATGCCGCACGCCTGCTGATCCTGCACGCCGCGCGCCTGCGCAGTGCCGGCAAACCATGCTTGTCGGAAGCCTCCCAGGCCAAGCTGTTCGCCTCGGAAATGGCCGAAAAGGTCTGCTCTTCAGCGATGCAGATTCATGGCGGCTATGGGTATCTTGAGGATTACCCGGTGGAGCGTTACTACCGGGATGCCAGGATTACGCAGATTTACGAAGGGACCAGTGAGATTCAGCGGATGGTCATTGCCCGAGAGCTCAAGCACTACCAGCTCTAACAGATACGCCGCTCCCACCTGTGGGAGCGGTCTTGCCCTAATGCCAGTCAGTTAAGCGAACGAAATGCTCAATGCAGCGAAGATCAAATGTGGGAGCGGGCTTGCTCGCGAAGGCGGCCTGAAGCAAACATTGATGTTGATTGCCCCACCGCATTCGCGAGCAAGCCCGCTCCCACCATGGGGTCTACCGTGTTCTTGGGGTCAGCTTACTGGTCCTTGAATTCAGGCGCGCGCTTGGCTACAAATGCCGCCATGCCTTCCTTCTGGTCTTGCGTCGCAAACGCTGCATGGAACACCCGGCGTTCAAAGCGCACGCCTTCGGACAGGCTCACTTCAAACGCGCGGTTCACACTTTCCTTGACCATCATGCTGATCGGCACTGACTTGCCGGCAATCAGTGTGGCGACTTTCAGCGCCTCTTCCAGCAGTTCATCGGCCGGCACAATGCGCGCGACAATCCCGCAGCGCTCAGCTTCCACCGCATCGATAAAACGCCCGGTCAGGCACATTTCCATGGCCTTGGCCTTGCCCACTGCGCGGGTCAGGCGCTGAGTGCCGCCCATGCCCGGCAATACACCGAGGTTGATTTCCGGCTGACCGAACTTCGCCGTATCACCGGCCAGGATGAAGTCGCACATCAACGCCAGTTCGCAGCCGCCGCCCAGGGCGAACCCATTAACGGCCGCAATGATCGGCTTGCGGCGGTTGGCCACGCGGTCACTGTCGCTGAACAGGTCGTCGAGGTAGATCTGCGGGTAAGTCAGCTCGGCCATTTCCTTGATGTCGGCACCGGCAGCGAAGGCTTTTTTGGAGCCGGTCAACACGATGCAACCGATTTGCGGGTTGGCTTCCAGGCTGTCGAGCGCCTGGTTCAACTCGCTGACCAACTGCGCATTCAAGGCATTCAGCGCGTGCGGGCGATTAAGGGTAATCAACCCGACGCGGCCCTGCACTTCGAGCAAAATGGTTTCATAACTCATGTATTGGCTCCTTAAAGATTGCGTGAGATGACCATGCGTTGAATGTCGCTGGTGCCTTCGTAAATCTGGCAGACCCGCACATCGCGGTAGATCCGCTCCAGGGGGAAGTCGCTCAGGTAACCGTAACCGCCCAAGGTTTGCAAGGCGGCGGAGCAGACTTTCTCGGCCATTTCCGAGGCAAACAGCTTGGCCATCGACGCTTCGACCAGCGCCGGCTTGCCGCTGTCACGCAGCGCGGCGGCGTAATGCACCATTTGCCGGGCGACCGCGATTTGAGTGGCCATGTCCGCCAGGCGGAACGCCACCGCCTGGTGCTCAATCAACGCTTTACCAAAGCTTTCGCGCTCACGTGCATAGTCGCGTGCTGCTTCAAACGCGGCGCGGGCCATGCCCACCGATTGCGAGGCAATACCCACACGCCCGCCTTCGAGGTTGGCCAGGGCGATCTTGTAGCCTTCGCCCTCCTCGCCCAAGCGATTGGCGACGGGCACCTTCACATCCTCAAACAGAATCTGGCACGTGTCGGACGCGTGCTGGCCCAGCTTGTCTTCCACCCGCGCGACCGTGTAACCCGGTGAGTCGGTAGGCACGATAAACGCGCTGATCCCACGTTTGCCGGCTGCCGGGTCAGTGACCGCAAACACAATCACAATGCCGGCGTTCTGTCCGGAGGTGATGAACTGTTTGCAACCATTGAGCACGTAATGGTCGCCTTCAAGGCGCGCACGGGTTTTCAGGCTACTGGCATCAGAGCCTGCCTGTGGCTCGGTCAATGCGAAAGCACCGAGCATGGCGCCACTGGCCAAGGGTTTGAGGAACAGTTCTTTCTGCTGATCGTTGCCGAACTTGAGAATCGGCACGCAACCCACCGAGTTGTGCACGCTCATGATGGTTGAGCACGCGCCGTCACCGGCGGCGATTTCTTCCAGCGCCATGGCATAGGCCAGGTAGCCGGTGTCGCAACCGCCCCACTGGTCCGGCACCAGCATGCCGAAAAAGCCCAGCTCGGCCATTTCGCCGATGGCTTCCTTGGGGAAACGGTGCTCGCGGTCCCATTCGGCGGCGAACGGTTTCAGGCGTTCCTGGGCAAATTGCCGGGCCGCCTCGCTGATTTGCAGTTGTTCGTCATTGGGCAGCATGTTGAGTCCTTAATACAGACATTCGACGGCCATGGCCGTGGCTTCACCACCGCCGATGCAGATGGCGGCAACGCCACGCTTGAGGCCTTTCTGGCGCAGGGCCGAGAGCAAGGTCACCAGAATGCGCGCGCCGGAGGCGCCGATCGGATGCCCCAAGGCACAGGCGCCGCCGTGGATGTTGACCTTGCTGTGGGGGATATCCAGCTTGCTCATCGTCACCAGGCTGACGACCGCGAAGGCTTCGTTGATCTCGAACAAATCTACGTCGCCCAGGTGCCAGCCGGTCTTGCTCATCAGCTTGCGAATTGCGCCCACCGGCGCCACCGGGAACAGCCCCGGCTCATCGGCAAATGCAGCATGCCCGTGGATCACCGCCAGCGGCTTGAGACCGCGCTTTTGCGCCTCGGACTGGCGCATCAGCAGCAACGCCGCCGCGCCATCGGAAATCGAACTGGAGTTGGCCGCCGTCACGGTGCCGCCTTCACGAAACGCCGGTTTCAGACTGCTGATCTTGTCCAGCCTGGCTTTGGGTGGCTGTTCGTCATGCACGATGGTTTTTTGCTCTTTACCAACGGTGACCTGCACCGGAACGATCTCCGCAGCGAAGCTGCCGCCGGTAATCGCCGCTTGCGCACGGGTCAGCGAGGCGATGGCGAACGCGTCCTGGGCTTCACGGGTAAACCCGTTGTGCTCGGCGCAGTCTTCGGCAAAGGTGCCCATCAGGCGGCCCTTGTCATACGCATCTTCCAGGCCGTCGAGAAACATATGGTCGAGCACCTTGCCATGGCCCATGCGGTAGCCGCTGCGCGCACGGTCGAGCAGGTACGGCGCGTTGGACATACTCTCCATGCCACCGGCGATCACCACTTCGACACTGCCGGCCAACAACGCGTCGTGGGCTAGCATGGTCGCTTCCATGCCTGAACCACACATCTTGTTCAGCGTGGTGCAGCGGGTGGCCTTGTCCAGCCCGGCACCCAGGGCCGCCTGACGCGCAGGCGCCTGGCCCAGGCCTGCGGGCAGCACACAACCGAACAACACTTCATCCACGGCATCGGACGCAATACCGGCGCGCTCGACAGCCGCGCGAATCGCGGCGGCGCCCAGTTGCGGTGCGGTCAGACCTTTGAGGTCGCCCTGGAAACCGCCCATGGGCGTGCGCACGGCGCTGACTATGACAATCGGATCGCTCATGAATAATTCTCCTTATTTGGCCGCCATGCGCAAGGCACCGTCGAGACGGATCACCTCGCCATTGAGCATGCTGTTTTCAATGATGTGCCGCACCAGCGCAGCGTATTCGGACGGTTTGCCCAGGCGCGGCGGAAATGGCACGCCGGCAGCCAGGGAATCGCGCACTTCCGGCGTCATACCCGCCATCATTGGCGTCTCGAAGATGCCGGGGGCAATGGTCATCACCCGAATGCCATAGCGTGCCAATTCGCGCGCGGCGGGCAAGGTCAGGCTGGCAATGGCGCCTTTGGAGGCGGCATACGCCGCCTGGCCGATCTGCCCGTCAAAGGCGGCCACCGATGCGGTGTTGATGATTACACCGCGCTCACCGTCGGCATTCGCCTCGGTGTCGGCCATTGCCGCAGCAGCCAGGCGCAACAGGTTGAAGCTACCGATCAGGTTGACGTTGATCACCTGGGCAAAGCTGGCCAGGCCGTGGGGGCCGTTCTTGCCGAGGATCTTCTCGCCGCGTACGACACCGGCGCAATTCACCAGGCCATGCAAACCACCAAAGGCTGCAACGGTGGCGTGAACGGCAGCTTCAGCAGCGGCTTCCTGGCTGATATCTGCCACCGCACTGCGGGCGTTCTCGCCGAGCTGTAGGGCTTTGGCCGCCACGGCCTCGGCGTTCAGGTCCACCAGCATCACTTTGGCACCGGCCGCGATGAGCATGTCAGCGGTGGCCGCGCCGAGGCCCGAGGCACCGCCGCTGACCAGGAATACCTTGTTTTCAATCTGCATCATTGTTTCCTTAAAAGTTGATCAAGCCAGTGCCGCTTGGGCCTTGGCGATTTCCTGATTACGCAAAATAAAGCGCTGCAGCTTGCCGCTCGGGGTCTTGGGCAAGTCACTGACGAATTCGATTTCTCGTGGGTAGGCATGGGCGGCCAGGCGTTGGCGCACATACAGGCGCAGCTCTTCGGCCAATTCCGGGGTGGCGCGGTATTGCTCGTTGATCACCACAAACGCTTTCACCAGTTCGGTGCGCTCCGGGCAGGGTTTACCGACCACCGCAGCCTCGATGACAGCCGGGTGCTCGACCAGCGCGCTTTCCACGTCGAACGGCCCCACGCGGTAACCGGAAGTGGTGATCACATCATCACTGCGCCCGACAAAACTGATGCTGGCGTCAGGGTTCAGCTCGACGGTGTCGCCACTGAGGTAGTACTTGCCCACGAAGGCTTTGGTCTTGACCCCGTCATACCCCGCAAACCAGCACATTGGCGATTGTTCACGGTCGATGGCCAGGATTCCCGGTTGCCCGGCGGGCAACTCCTGGTAATCGTCATCCAGCACCACGATACGATGCCCCGGTGAGGCAAAACCGGCCGAGCCGACGTGCACCGGGTGCGCCAGGCCATGGTGGTTGCAGAGCACCATGCCCAGTTCGGTCTGGCCGTAGTGGTCGTGAATAGTGACGCCCAGGTTATCGGCGAACCAACGGATGACCTCCGGGTTCAGCGGCTCGCCGGCGCTGCTGACGATGCGCAGCTTGCCCTTGATCGAGCGGGCGAACTGCTCACCACCGGCAATCAGCAGGCGATACGCCGTGGGAGAGCCGGTCAGGTTGGTAATCCCGTATTTATTGATCACCCGGCAGGTGCTTTCGAGGGTAAAGGGGCCATCGTAGAAGGTGATCGGGTGGCCCATGGACAACGGCCCGGTCACGCCGAAATAGATACCGTAGGCCCAGCCTGGGTCGGCCACATTCCAGAACGCATCTTCAGGGCGCAGGTCCACCGCGTCACGGGTGTAGCGCTGAAACGCAACGATCGCCTTGAGCGGCACCGACAGCGCTTTCGACGGGCCGGTGGTGCCCGAGGTGAACATCAGCAGGAAAGGGTCATCGCCGCCCAGCAACACCGGCTCGCACACCGGGGAATAGTTGGGCAATTCGGCCCAGAAACTGTAATCGCCCCGCACGAGGCCTTCACCCTTGGCACCCGCGACCGTGACAATGGTTGGGCAACCCTGCACCTCCGCCAGTTTCGGGCGGTTCACCGCATCGGTGACCACCAGCGCCGCGGCGGAGCTGCTCAGACGATGCTCAATAGCCTTGGGGCCAAACGCAGTAAATAACGGCTGATAGACCGCGCCGATGCGCCAGGTCGCCAACACCACCACCAGCAATTCAGCCGTGCGGGGCAGCAGGCCCGCCACCTTGTCACCGCGTTTGACGCCCTGGGCCTGCAGGAAATTGGCGAAGCGGGCCGCCTGGTCCTGCAGTTGGGTAAAGGTAGACGTGGCGCTCTGCCCGTCCTTGCCCTCCCAGAACAACGCGATGCGCCCCGGTAGCGCGTGCCGGTCGCAGCATTCCACGCAGGCATTGAGCGCCTGTAGATTGCCGGCCAGTGCGGCATCGACGGTGTGCTGATAATCGAATTCGGTGATGGCAGCCAGGTACTCACGCATTGCTTCAAATCCTTCTGTATTTTTATTTTGATGACGGTTTTGAGGACAAGAATCGCTGAAATAGTCGCTCTGGAGCGGCGCAGCAGCAATGGTCAAAGCCTTCAACTTGGCTGACTGGTTTGGCCAATCATTGATTGCGCTGATCAGCCGGTCAGCCCAAGTGATTGGACGCCCCCAGCGCTTGCTTCTAACCTGATGGCCTGCGCCACCACAGAAGCCTTCCATGATCGTTCGCCCCAAACCCAACCTGCTGGGCATCCTGTTTTCCCTCAAGGGCTCGATTGCCAAGCGCATCGCCTTGCGCAGCCTGCTGGTCACGTTACTGGCCTCAGTGATCGTGTTGGTGGAAACCCTGCACCCGGCCTATTTCTCCAAGGTCAACGCCACGCCCTTCACGTTGCTCGGGCTGTCGTTGTCGATCTTCATGAGTTTTCGCAACAACGCCTGCTACGACCGCTGGTGGGAAGGCCGCAAGCAACTTGGCCAAATGATCATTGAGGTGCGCTCGCTGATTCGCGAAACCCAGGTGCTGGCTGATCCGGCTGAGCGCGCGGGCGTGTTGCGCGGTCTGTGCGGCTTTGCCCATGGTTTGATCGCGCGCTTGCGTCATGAAGATGAGGCCCGGGCCATCAAGCCCTGGATCAGCGTCGAGCAGGCGCACCCCAACCTGCCCGATAGGGTATTGCAACAACTGGGCGCGCGATTTTCGCTGCTGGCAGAACGGGGCGTGATCAGCGAATGGCGCTACACCCAGCTCGAAACCCGGCTGGTCAGCCTGAGCCAGGTGCAAGCGTCGTGTGAGCGCATCAAAAGCACGCCGCTGCCCTTCCCCTACACGCTGCTGCTGCACCGCACCATCTACCTGTTCTGCATTCTTCTGCCGTTCGCCATGGCCGAGCCATTGGGCTGGCTGACGCCGCTGTTCACCGCCATCGTGAGCTACACCTTCTTTGGCCTGGATGAAATCGGCGACGACCTGGAGGACCCGTTCGGTTTTGACGAAAACGACTTGCCGTGCAATGCGATCGTACGCACCCTGGAGCGCGAGTTGCTCGCCGCCCTCGGCGAATCCGACCTGCCACCGGCGCTGGAGCCGGTTGAATACGTGCTGAACTGACGCGGGTTTGACACTCGCCGTGGTCTGACCGAAGCTGATGGCTTTGCGATAGCTGCCCCAGCTTTTGGACGCCTGCATGTCAAAGTCACGCCGTTACTCCATCATCGGCCTGTGCGCCCTGTTGTTGCTTGTGTTGGTCACTTGGTTTTTCTCCCGCTCCAGTCCAGTGGCCGTGCCGCCGGCGATTGCCCACGGCTATTCCAAAGCCTTGAAGCAGGCGCATAACGGCGAGCCAGGGGCCGCGCGCGTGCTGTATCAACAGCTCGGCCGGCCGGACCTGACTCCCCAGCGTCGCGCTGCGTTGCACGCCGAACTGCCCAATTACCCCAGCCCACAAGCGCTGAAACTGGCCGATAAAGACCTGGCCGACGAGTCTCCATTGGTCCGCGAGGCGGCCATTCACAGCATTGTCGGCCTGGTACCCAGCGGCCAACGCACGTTGTTGCTCGGCCCTGTGCTGGATGACCCTGAACAAGACGTGCGCTTTGCCGCCGCGAATGCCTTGCTCGGCCTATCGCCGGACACCCTGGGTTTGTATTTCGGGCCCTTGCAGCAGGTGCTGGATGAGTTCGTGAAAAAGCTCAAGGGCGAGCCCGAAACGGCTGAAGGCTGGATTCAACTGGCGCGCCTGTACATCCACAGTGCCTTGCTGCCGGAGGCGCAAAACGCACTGGAGCAGGCCATGCGCTTGCAGCCGGACAATCTGCAGGCCGTGGTCGCACAAATCGAGCTACTGGACAAACAAGGCAAAACCGATGAGTCGCGTCAGTTGCTGGCACGCCAATTGGCGGCCCATCCCGAGTCGGCTTACTTGCAGCATGCTCTGGGCATGTGGCTCTTGCACCACGGCGAACGGCCGTATGCCCTGCTCGGTTTGTCCAAAGCGGTAGAGCTTGAACCGGACAATCAAGATTACCGCTACGACCTCGCCACCACCCTGCACGCCCAGGAGGAATTGGAAGCGGCCCAGCGTCAGCTGGAAGAAATCATTCAGCGCCACCCGGCCAATCGCAAGGCACGGGTGTTGCTGGTCAATTACTGGAAAGAGAGCGGCCAGTTGCAGAACGTCCAGGTGTTACTCGCCCAACTTGAGCAACAAAATCCGGATGATCCCGCCCTGCAGCAAGGCCTGTAGCCCGCGCTAAAAAGATGTAAGCCTTAGCCAGGCTTGTACAAATTGTGCAAAACGTTGAACCGCCACGGACCACTACGGTCAAGTAAATATGGCGCGCCCAAGGCGGTGCGCTCCTCTACTTGTACGTGACCCGAGGGCACTTCTTGTCTACATCCAAAGAGCTGTTCAGTGAAAAGGCGGCCACCGGCATCGAAGGTCTTGACGACATTCTTTCCGGCGGGCTTTCGCGCAGCCACCTGTTCCTGCTGGAAGGCGAACCCGGCACCGGTAAAACCACCGTAGCGCTGCACTTTCTGCAGGACGGCGCAAAGAACGGTGAACGATCCTTGTACATCACCCTGTCCGAAACCGAACGGGAGTTGCGCCAAGGCGCCGAATCCCATGGCTGGGACCTGGATGACAATATCCATATCTTCGAACTGACCCCGCCGGAAAGCCTGCTCGACGCCGATCACCAACAAAGCTTGCTGTATTCCTCCGACCTGGAACTGGGGGAAGCCACTCGACAGATTTTTGAAGAGGTGGAACGGGTCAAACCGTCGCGGGTGGTCATCGACAGCCTCTCGGAAATCCGTCTGCTCGCGCAAAGCTCGCTGCGCTATCGCCGGCAGATCCTGGCGATCAAGCACTACTTCGTGCGCTACAACGCCACGGTGCTGTTGCTGGACGACCTGACCACCGAATCCCTGGACAAGACCGTACACAGCGTGGCCCACGGGGTGATTCGCCTGGAAGAATTGACGCCCACCTACGGCGCCGAGCGCCGTCGCGTGCGGATTGTGAAATACCGTGGCCAGAAATACCGCGGCGGGTTTCATGACTTCACCATCATGGCCGACGGCATCCACGTATTCCCTCGCCTGGTGGCGGCCGAGCACCGTGGTGGTTACGTGCGTGAGACCCTGAGCAGTGGCATCCGCGAAATGGATGCCTTGATGGGCGGCGGGGTCGAGACCGGCTCCAGCACCTTGATCCTCGGCCCTGCCGGTACCGGCAAATCCCTGATCTCGATGATCTTTGCCGCAGCCGCCGTGGCCCGTGGCGAGAAAGCCGCGTTGTTTATTTTCGACGAAGAGCTGGGCTTGTTGTTCGAGCGCATGAACAACATGGGCATCGACCTCGCCGCCCTGCAAGCCACGGGCAACCTGCTGATCGAACAGGTGGACGCAGCCGAGCTTTCTCCTGGCGAGTTTTCGCACCGCGTGCGGCGCTGCGTCGACGAGCGCGGGATCAAAACCGTGGTGATCGACAGTATCAACGGCTACCAGGCCGCAATGCCGGAAGAAAACTCACTGATTTTGCATATGCACGAGCTGCTGCTGTACCTCAACCGCCGGGGCGCCGCGACCTTCATGACGGTGGCCCAGCACGGGCTGGTCGGCGATATGCAGGCGCCCGTGGACATCACCTATCTGGCCGACACCGTGATTCTGCTGCGTTACTTCGAAGCGCTCGGCAAAGTTCGCCGGGCCATTTCGATTATCAAGAAACGCACCGGCGCCCATGAGTCGACCATTCGCGAGTATCGAATCAGCGCGCGTGGCCTGACTATTGGCGAACCCCTCGACAATTTCCAAGGCGTACTGCGCGGCATCCCGACTTATATGGGCGCCGGTTCCCCGCTGCTCAAGGAAGACGGCGTGTGACCGGTCTTTCCCCCATCTCCGAACGCGCAATCATCCTCGCGCCATTGGGCCGTGACAGCTCTCTGGCGCTGAAGATGCTCAACGAAGCCGGCTACAGCGGCATGATTGCCGGCAACCTGACGGCACTCTGCGAGGCCCTGGAGCAAGGCGCCGGTATGCTGTTGATTGCCGCTGAAGCCCTGCGCGGTGTCGATTTGGAACCGCTGCTGGAATACCTGCATGAACAACCGGCCTGGTCAGACCTGCCCATCGTACTGATGACCCACCATGGTGGCAGCGAACAGAATGGCTCATCCCATCTGAGCGGGCTGCTGGGCAACGTGACCTTCCTGGAGCGGCCCTTCCATCCCGTGACCCTGATCAGCCTGGTGAGCGCGGCCCTGCGCGGTCGGCGTCGGCAATATGACGCGCGTGACCGCCTGATCGACTTGAGCGAGAGTGAACTGCGCCTGCAACGTACCCTCGAGACCCTTGAGCAGCAGGTCGAAGAGCGCACGGCGCAGTTGCGCAGCAACGAAGAAGCGCTGCGTCAGTCGCAAAAAATGGAAGCTGTGGGACAGCTGACAGGCGGCATCGCCCATGACTTCAACAACATGCTCACCGGGATCATCGGCAGCCTGGAACTGCTGCGCAGGCGCGTTTCGCGCGGGAAGCTGGATGATCTGGACAGCCTGATCGACCTGGGTGTCACCTCCGCCAACCGCGCCGCCGGCCTGACCCATCGGCTGCTGGCGTTCTCCCGTCGCCAATCCCTCGATCCCAAGCCCGTGGAGATCAACCAGTTGGTCGCCTCCATGGGCGAACTGCTGCAGCGCAGCATCAACGAAAGCATTAGCCTGGATATGCGCCTGACCGAGGCGCTGTGGACCGCCGAAGCCGACCCCAACCAACTGGAAAGTGCCCTGCTCAACCTGGTGATCAACGCGCGCGATGCCATGCCCAACGGCGGCAGCCTTATCGTGGAGACCACCAACCGCCACCTCGACAGTGTGTTCACCGCCGCCTACGGCACGTTGATGCCAGGCGATTATGTCGAACTGAGCGTGAGTGACACCGGTTGCGGTATCCCTGAGAGCCTGATTGGTCGCGTCTTCGACCCCTTCTTCACCACCAAGCCGATTGGCCAGGGAACGGGCCTCGGCCTGTCGATGATCTATGGCTTTGCGCGGCAATCCCACGGCCATGTGATCATCCACAGTGAAGTTGGCAAGGGCACGACCGTCAGTCTGTTCCTTCCACGCTTTATCGGTGAGCCGGTGACGGCCGCCGCCGTTAACCCGGCGCTGTTGCCGTTTGCCAATCCTGGCGAGACGGTATTGATCGTCGAAGACGACCCCGCCGTGCGTGTGCTGGTCAGCGCCGTACTCACGGAATTGGGGTATGCCTTTGTGGAAGCAGGTGACGCCAACACCGCCGTACCGATCATTGAGTCTGACCAGCGCATTGACCTGTTGATCAGCGATGTCGGACTGCCCGGCATGAACGGGCGGCAACTGGCGGAAATCGGGCGGCAACTGCGCCCGGAGCTGAAAGTGCTGTTTATCACCGGCTATGCCGAGCATGCAGCCGTGCGAGGTGGCTTCCTGGACCCGGGCATGCAACTGATCACCAAACCGTTCACGTTTGACCTACTGACGGAAAAGGTGCGGGAGATGATCAAGCAATAGGGCTGCATGGCAGCCCTGGCGTGTTTCAGGCCAGCAAACGCTGGATATGCTCTTGCAACGTGTCCAGGTCAAAAGGCTTGGCCAGGATCGGCGCGTTGCGCGTGATCGGGCTGTTGCAGTCGAGAATCTCCTGCGGATAGCCGCTGATAAAAATGACTTTCAGTTCCGGTCGCAACTTGATCGCCGGCTCGGCGATCTGCACGCCGGAAATGCCACCCGGCAAACGGTAGTCCGTCACCATCAGGTCCAGGTGCGGCTTGGTCGCAAGGATTTCAAAGGCCTGCTCCCCATCGATCGCCTTCAATACCCGGTAGCCCAGGCCGGCCAGGTATTCACCCAGCACGAACATAATGGATTCGTCGTCTTCGACGATCAGTACGACATCTTGTGCATCTTCACTCATGGGAAGCCTTTGTCCGGTCAATTGCTGCAAGTACGACCATGGGGTCACGCAGAGGTTGCGTCGAGGTGACGATTGATTTCATACCGACGCCTCAAGAGGCAGGCACACCCGAAACAAGGCGCCCTCGCCTATGCGGCTTTCGACCTCGATGGCGCCGCCATGGGCGGTCACGATCTGCTCGGAGATAAACAACCCCAAGCCCAGGCCTGCCGCTACATGGCTGGCAGAGACACGCTCGAATTGCTGGAAAATACGCTTCTGGTTGTCTTCGCTGATACCAATGCCACGGTCACGCACCTCGACGCGCGCCTCACCGTGTGAGGTATACACCCGCACATACACAGGGCTCTTGGCCCCGTAGCGCAACGCGTTGGTGAGCAGGTTGGTCACCACCTGTTCAATGCGAAACTCATCCCAATTGCCCACGACGCCCTCTTCGGCCTCCAGGTCCATGGTCGAGCCCGCCGCGGCCACCTGCGGCGCGAAGTTCTGCACCAGGTTACGCACCAGTTGGGTCAGGTCGAAACGCGCCGGGCGAATCGACAGCTTGCCGGTGCGGATGCGCGACACGTCGAGCATGTCCTCGATCAGGCGAATCAGGCTCTGGATCTGGCGCTCATCGCGGTCGACCATAGCGTGCATCTTGTCCAGCGTAAACGCAGCGGCGTTATCACGCGCCAGGTGCATCTTGCGCAGCTGGGTCTCCAGGATCAGCCCGTTAAGCGGCGTACGCACTTCGTGGGCGACGATTGACATGAAGTCGTCACGCATGCGCACCGCCTGCTCCAGCTCGGACTGGGTGGCCTGCAGGCGCGTCAGCAACAGTTCCTGCTCACGGCGACTGCGCTCCAGGGCTTCCACCTGCAGTTTCATGGCCTTGCTCTGGCGATACAGGTCTACGAACACATTGACCTTGCTCTTGACCGCATGGATATCCAGCGGTTTGTGCAAGAAGTCCACGGCACCGCTTTCATAGCCTTTGAAGGCATAGTTGAGTTCACGGCCGGCAGCGCTGACGAACACAATCGGGATATTCTTGGTTTTTTCAGTGCCGCGCATCAGTTCGGCCAGCTCGAAACCGTTCATGCCGGGCATCTGCACATCGAGAATCGCCATGGCGAACTCGTGCTCCAGCAACAGTGACAAGGCCTCGTCGGCGCTCAATGCCTTGAAGACCTGGCGATCCTCGCGCTTGATCAGCGCCTCGAGGGCCAGCAGGTTTTCCGGCAGATCATCGACGATCAGCAGTTTGGCCTGGACAGTACTTAACATGGGGAAGGTTCCAGGGAAGCCAGCAGTGAGCCAATCTGGCTCAACGTTAGAATATGATCAGGTGTATGCAAGGCCAGGGCCGCCAGGGGCATCACGGCGATGCGTGCTTCTGTGGGTTCTTGTACGACGGTGGTGCCACCCGATTGTTTGACGTGGGCAAGGCCGCGCGCGCCATCATGGTTGGCGCCCGTCAGCAGAACCGCCATCAAACCGGTGCCATAGGCATCGGCAGCGGACGCAAACAAATAATCGATCGCGGGTCGGGAATGGTGTACGCGGTCTTCCTGGCTCAGGGACAGGCTGCGATCGTTTTCCACCGACAGGTGATAGCCGGGCCCGGCAAAATACAAGGTGCCCGCCACTATCACTTCCTTGTCTCGTGCTTCTTGCACCGGGATGCGCAGGCGCCGTGCAAAGACTTCGGCCAACTGGCTACGGCGCTCATCCGGCAGGTGCAATACAGCAATGATCGGCACACTGAAGGTACCGGGCAACGTGCCAAAAATACTCAGCAACGCCTCGACACCGCCGGCGGAAGCGCCGACGACGATGGCTTCAATCCCGCTGATCGGGTTGGTTGCGGCGTCGCTCATGATTTTCGGTAGATCCGTTCCTGCTTGACCAAGGGTTCGAACTGCTTGCTGTAAGCGGAAAAATCCAGGGTTTCCTTGCTGCCCAGCACCAGAAAACCGCGATGGCACAGCGACTCATGAAACAACCCGAACGCTCGATCCTGTAATTTTTTATTGAAATAAATCAGCACGTTGCGGCATGAAATTAATTGAGTTTCTGAGAATACACTGTCGGTTGCCAAGCTGTGATCGGCAAAGGTGACGTTCTCGCGCAGTGTCTTGTCGAAGATCGCATAATCGTAGGCTGCCGTGTAGTAATCGGCAAATGAACGCTGCCCGCCGGCCTGCTGATAGTTGGCGGTGTAGGCCCGCACATTCTCCAGGGAGAAGATGCCTTGCTTGGCTTTTTCCAGCGATGCCGGATTGATATCCGTGGCATAGATGATCGTGCGCTCCAGCAAGCCTTCTTCGCGCAGCAGGATGGCCATGGAGTACACCTCCTCCCCCGTGCTGCAACCGGCGATCCAGATCTTGATCGACGGGTAGGTCTTGAGCAACGGCACCACCTCCTGGCGGATCGCCAGGAAGTGCGACGGGTCGCGAAACATCTCGCTCACCGGGATCGTCAGAAATTGCAGCAACTGCATGAACGCGGCGGGGTCGTGCAGCACGCGCTCCTGCAGCGCGGAAATAGTGGCGCAGCCAAACTGGTGTAAGGCGTGGGCCACACGTCTCTTGACTGACGCACCCGAGTAGTCGCGAAAGTCATAGCTGTACTTGAGGTAAATCGCCTCGATCAGCAGGCG
The DNA here is from genome assembly GCF_045447295.1 of Pseudomonas sp. O39. Classification (NCBI taxonomy): domain Bacteria; kingdom Pseudomonadati; phylum Pseudomonadota; class Gammaproteobacteria; order Pseudomonadales; family Pseudomonadaceae; genus Pseudomonas; species Pseudomonas sp. O39. The sequence goes on along the minus strand of NZ_JBJGXV010000028.1, from coordinate 44,240 downwards.
CAGCTCAATATCGCTGCTTTTATCCAAAAAACTTCGCTCCACTTAAATGCGTTCCATCTTCGGTAGCCATACGCGAATCAGCGAGAACAAACGGTCCAGGTCGATCGGCTTGGCCAGGTAGTCGTTCGAGCCCGCCGCGAGACAACGTTCCTGATCGTCTTTCATGGCCTTGGCCGTCACTGCAATGATTGGCAGCTTTTTCCAGCGCGGGTCCTGGCGGATCAAGGTGGTAGCCTCGTAACCGTCCATTTCCGGCATCATCATGTCCATCAACACCAGGTCCACGTCGTCAACTTCATTGAGTTTGTCGATCGCCTCACGGCCGTTACGCCCGATCACCACCACGGCGCCCTTGTGCTCCAGGGCACTGGTCAGGGCGAAGATGTTACGCACATCGTCGTCCACCAACAGGATCTTGCGACCTTCAAAGACCTTGTCGCGGCTGCGGGCGGTCTTGAGCATCTTCTGGCGGTCATGGGACAGCTGGGATTCGACTTTGTGCAGAAAGAGTGTCACTTCGTCCAGCAAGCGTTCAGGTGAGCGCGCGCCTTTGATGATGATCGAGCGCGAATACTTGCGCAGCTCCGCCTCTTCGTCACGGGTCAGGTTGCGCCCGGTGTAGACGATTACCGGCGGGAACGAGCAGATGTCTTCGGTCGCCATGCGCTTGAGCAGCTCATTGCCGAGCATGTCCGGCAGTTTGAGGTCTATGATCATGCAGTCGTAAATATTCGTGCGCAGCAGGTCCAGAGCGGCCTGGGCGTAGCCTACATCGGTGATTTCAATGTCATCGTCGCCGATCAAGCGGGCAATGCTGTCGCGTTGCAGGTCATCGTCTTCCACCAGCAGTACGCGTTTGACCTTCTGGGTCAATTTGGCTTCCAGACGCGCAAACACATCCTTGAGCTCTTCGCGGGTGGTCGGTTTGACCGCATACCCGATGGCGCCCATGTGCATCGCGGCCTCGACGCGATCTTCCACAGAGATCACATGCACCGGAATGTGGCGGGTATTGGCGTGTTCCTTGAGGCGTTGCAGCACGGTCAGCCCGGAATGGTCGGGCAGGCGCATGTCCAACAGGATGGCGTCGGGGATGAACTCCTCGGCCAGGCTGTAGCCTTCGTCCGCGCCATGGGCGACCAGGCAGTTGTAGCCCAGCTCGTGGGCGAGATCGAACAGGATGCGCGCAAAATTGGGTTCGTCTTCCACCACCAGAATACAACGGGTGGTGAACGGTGCCTTGTCGCGATCATCGGCAAAACGCGGGATCTGTTGTGCGTCGGCAATCGGCAGCGCAGAGACCACAACAGGCTTCGGTGCAGGCGCTGCGACGACTTGGCGTGGCGGCTCGATCGGCGCGTCGTTCTGCGCGTGTTCCACGTACTGCTCCGGCAACACCAGGGTAAACACGCTGCCCTTGCCCGGCTCGCTGGTCACGCTGATATAGCCGCCGAGCAACGTCGCGAGGTCACGCGAGATCGACAAGCCCAGGCCGGTCCCGCCGTAACGGCGGTTGGTCGTGCCATCCGCCTGACGGAACGCCTCGAAGATGCTTTCCTGCTGGTCCGGCGCAATGCCGATCCCTGAGTCCCGCACGGTAAAGGCAATGCCGCCCTCCCCGGCACGAGACACCGAGAGGCTGACCTCACCTTGCTCAGTGAACTTGACGGCGTTGGACAGCAGGTTCTTGAGGATCTGCTCCAGACGCTGGCGGTCGGTAAACAGCATCGTCGGTGAGTCTGCCTGTACCTCAACCTGGAAGCCCAGCTTGCGGTCGGCGGTCAGCGGCTCGAACATGACACGCAAGCCATCGACCAGCCGCGCGACGCTGGAGTTTTCCGGGCGCACCTCCAGTTTACCGGCTTCTACCTTGGAAATGTCGAGGATGTCGTTGATCAGGTTAAGCAAGTCATTACCGGCCGAATAGATGGATTCGGCGAACTTGACTTGTTCTGCGCTGAGGTTTTCCTGAGGGTTCTCCGCCAGCAGCTTGGCCAGAATCAGCGAGCTGTTCAGCGGTGTGCGCAACTCATGGGACATGTTGGCGAGGAACTCGGACTTGTACTTGCTGGAGCGCTGCAATTCATCTGCGCGGTCTTCCAGTTCGATCTGGGCGCGGTTCAGCTCGACGTTTTTGCGGTCCATGGCATCGCGCTGCTCGGCCAGGGTTTGCGTCTGCGCGGCCAACTGCTCGTTGGTCTGCTCAAGCTCGGCCTGCTGGGTTTCCAGGTGAGCCTGGGATTCCTTGAGAATGCGCGACTGCTCTTCCAGCTCTTCGTTGGCGGTCTTGAGCTCTTCCTGCTGCACTTGCAGCTCTTCGTTGAGTTGCTGGGTCTCGGCCAGCACTTCTTGCAGGCGCTGGCGATAACGGGCAGCTTCGATGGACGTGCCAATATTGCCGGCAATCAATTCCAGCAATTCGACATCACGCTCTTCCAGCGGGCGCAGGAAGCCCAGTTCGATGACACCGTTGACACGGTCGTCGTCGCTGGTCGGCATCACCAGCACACTGCGGGTTGAGCCTTCGCCCAGGCCCGAACTGACCTTGAAGTAATCCACCGGCACATCGTCCAGGCGAATCAGGCGATCAAGCTGGGCGGCCTGCCCAACGATGCCCTCGTCACTGTAGATCGACTGTTCCTGCTGCTCCTGTTCACGGGAGAAGCCATACGTGGCAACACGTCTGAGGCCGCCGTGCTCTTCACGCACATACAGCGCAGCCACGACCGAGCCCATGTACTGGGCGAAGAAATGCAGGATGTTGCGCCCCAGCAAATTCACGCTGAGTTGCCCCAGCACTTGTTCGGCCAGCTCGGTTTGACCGTTGCGTAACCAAGCCTGCTGTTCCAGGCGCCGGGCGATCTTCTGTTGTGACGCGAGGTTTGCGCTGTAACTATCTGATAGGGATACTAAATTCTTTCTGCCGCTGTACGCCAAAAAACCGCTTAGGCCGAGCACAAAGGCCAGGTACAGGCTCACGCTGACCACTGTTGTGCGGGTGACATCTGCGTTGCGGGTGACACGGAACTGCTGCTCCATATCCACCGCATCTGCATATTCCTGGCGAATGGCGTCGGTCAGGCTCTTGCCCCGGCCGGACTTGACCGCCCCGCGGTAATCCCCGCTCTGGCGCTGCAGGTCGATCATCGATTGGGCGTACTTGTTCCACTCGGCCTGCATCGACTCCAGGCGTTTAAGGCGATCCACTTGTTGCGGGTTATCCGCAACCAGCTCCTGCAGATTACGTAAATCGCCAATGATGCGCGGCTTTGCCACTTCATACGGGTCGAGGAAATGCTCATCGCCGGTAATCAGGAAACCCCGCAAGCCGGTTTTCAGGTCAACCGTCAATTTGGACGACTCATTGAGGTTATTGATGACCCGATCGGTGTGCTCCACCCACTGGATCACCGACAACAGATAGGTGATCAAAACGACAAAAAAAGCCGCGCTGAGCACGCCCACGCCCAGAGGCAAGGCCACGTTTCGGCTCAGGAGTTTACGGAAGCTCTTTTCATCGACAGACGAAGCGGGAGTCATGGGCATGCCTTGGCCAAGTGCGGAAAAAGAGGGAGTTTGCCCGAATACCAGGGCCAAGGGCTACGTTTCTGCGTGGATTTGAAGCAATAGCCTACTCACTGCACGTGAATTTCAAGGTGATTTCGGCCGGTTTCTTCAACTCATTTACACACCTTAAAACAGATGACTGGGACTTCAGCGGAACGGACCTACAAGGTTTTCGCACTCAAGATTGCGCCTCAGGAACACGGAAGATCTTTTGGAAGGCGTCTTTTCTGACCCACCAAGGTAATTCACATGAGCATCACCCACGCTGCACTGCAGCCAGTCGTCACCTCTCACAACCACACTGTCACAGAGCCTGACGTTAAAACGCAAAACGCCTCAAGCACTTCAACAACGACCACTGCCACCGTTCAGGCGCCCACTACCAGTTCCTTGCAGCGACTTCTCGCTGACCAGGAAAACCTGAAAAACCTGGCCAGCAGGCTGCGGGGGATTGTTCCCTGGGTTAAAGACGGCTTCTTAGCTTCAGACTGGTTGAACAAAAACACACTGCGGCTGCATGAGCATTCGTCCAAAGCCTCAGCCCAGACCACGCCTCAAACGTTTACCAGCGTCATTACTGACCTCGGTTATGACCTGCCGCGTACTGCGGATGAATTCACTGCGTTGGCGCAAAAGCTGGAGCAAAAGGCCTCATTGCATCCTCTGGGAGATTTCGGTGGCGCGCTGTCCTGGCCAATGCCGATATCGCAACAAGACCAGACCCGCATCGTGAACTTCCTCCACTCAAACAACACGGGGCTGCCTGGCTTACCGCTGCCCAGAGATGGCGACAGCACCCTTGGTTACCTGTTGAGGGGCAGTTCGCTGACGTCAAGCGACCTGCACAACCCCGCCCTGGCGCTACAAAAACTAATCGACTCACCCAAGGGCCAGGCACTGGGGAAAGCCCTGCAAACGCATCTGAATGGCGCGTCATCGGACATCAGTATTTACGACTATGTATTGGCCGCCATTCATCTTGGACTCGATCAGGCGTCCAGTAGGCATCCCGAGCGTAACAAGGTAGCCGGTGTTGTTTTGCATGACTCCTCGTACTGGGGCGCGTCACCCTCGCTGGCGGTTAAATCCGTGAGCGATCAACTTGTTGCCAACAGCAAAGCGACAGCGACCACCGTTAAACTCGCAACGCACCTTCTGTTAGCCCGCAGTTACCCACAATTTCTCATCAAAGATATCCCGCCCACTGTGACGTACGGCAGCACCGTCTGGACGCAACTGACCCTTGCAGTAGCCAAGATCGAAGCGCAGACGCCTGGTCGGGTACCAAACATGACCTATGCCGAGGTTATTGCCGCCGCAGAATCCATGCCGACCGACAGCTATGCAGTTCAATCTGCCCAGCGCGAAGCCCTGAGAAATTGGGGTGTGGTCAGTGGCATGTTGGATCTCTTCGGCACCCAACCTTCGGAGCCCGAAATCGAGAAGGTCAGGAATGCCTATAACAATCAGTTGAAAGCATTGACCAACGCTTCTTCGTTGATGCAGACACCTTGGCCCAGTCGAAAGGAGATCGCGCTCAACTGCCTTAAAGCGGAATTCCCGGGGGTTGATCCAGCGGTTTTTGAAGCCAAAGTCTTGAAACTCCTCCACAAGAACAGCAGTCAGGCGCCCTTCGTTTTCCCCGAGCGGCGTTCCATGCTCGACATCGCAATGGAAGGTGAAAGGCTCGAAAAAAATCACAGCTGGGTCACCGACGACACAAGAATTCCAATCAGTCGTTTCAACGCCTATGTCCAGTCCGATAACTTTCATGCCGCCCGTCTATTCAAAGATGAGTATAAAAACACCTTAAAAGCACAAGCCGATGGGCACCACGAGAGGGTGAAGTACCTGACCTCGACATTGTCACTGGAAGATCGCAGGAACCTCGATTCCGGCAAACTCGAGTTCTTCCACACCAATGATTACAAGGTGGACATGGATTTCACGTCGCCGCTCGCGCTGTCAAAACGTGGGAATACGCTGCATGTTAAAACCACTCGCGGGGGCGAGGTGAATATTTATTACCTTGATACCAGTAAGGGAACCTTTGAGAAAGCGAACCACCTGAAAAGTAAGTTCACCGAGCCTTACAGTGGTGAAAAACTGGATGAGCGAAATGCAAATACCGTATCCCAAACAACACTTTTTGCCCCCCCTTATGCCGGCACGCACGCCGACGAGATAAAGAACCCTTCTGCGATCCCCAACAGCTATGGCTCCGACCGCACCTCTTTTATTGCCGATGTGTTCGTCCACTCGCTCGCGCTGGATAACGAGGACCTCCTGAACCACGCCAAGGGCGTGACGTCGTTTGACAAAAACCGGTCGTTGAACGCGGCGATTGGTGAGTTCTTTCTCAACCTGATCCCGCTTCGGTCTGCCATCGTCAATTTCCAAAATCACAAGATCGGTGAGGGGTTATTTGACCTGTTCTTTGACGTCGTTGGACTGGTCACACTTGGCGCGGGTAAGGCCGCGCAAGCCACAAAAATCTTGGGTACAGGCCTACACGCAGCCACCAAGGCCGTGAAAACGGTCAAATTCCTTGGCGTGGCCGCCATTGAGGCACTCAATCCACTTGGTGGCGTGGGCGATTTGGCTGTTGGCGTTGGCGGGCTGCTGGGCAAAGGTTTCAGCTATCTCTCGTCCAAAGGTCGCGATGCCATCATCAAGCTCAAGGGCCTCACAGGTAGTTACGATGGGCTCAAAGCAGCCAGTAAAACCCATGGTGTCGCAGCGACAGGCACCTATAAGGTTGCAGGGCAGACCATCGAGGGCGGCGCTGTGTTTCAGGAGGGCAAATGGTATGCCTATGACCCTGTCAGCGACCGCCGGTATGGTCCTGCGCTCAAGGACTTCAAGCCAACGGTCGCCGCACACGATGGGGACATACGGGCAGTCACCGATAGCTGGCTGGGGAAAATGATAGGGGCTGTCGTCGCGCCTGCGGCAGTAAATCCCAATTTCCTTGATGACTTTGTATCGGCGTTAGCCAAAGCCAAAGCTGAGGACAAGGCCGCTTATATACGGGGCCAGAACACGGGAAAACCAGAGGCTATCTATGGCTACTCCCCAGCGCTGAAAATCAATGATTTGAAGCGTCTTGCGGTAGCTGAACGTCGTACGCCGACGGAGCTCGGCAGCCTGGTGAAACGTATAGGTGAACTTGAAGCACTCCCCGAGCGATTCAAAACAGCCCGTGAAACGGCGCAAGTCATTGACGCTTACGGCTATAAGAGAGGGTATGACGCGGGTGGGCCAGAAGGTATCAGTGGGTTCTCGAAAACGTTGAGCCTGAATCAGTATGCAGAACTGGGTATCGCGCGCGGGCGTACACCTGAAGAGCTTGGTCGCCTGGTCAAGTATATGGAAAAACGAAGAATTGACGTTGATCTGGAAAACTACAGGGTATTCCACGCGGAGATAACCGCTGCGGGTGGCAAAGCAGTTCCCATGCCGCAAAGCTTTTACCTCAGCCAAAGCCAGGTTTCCCTGCTATCGGAGGGCGAGTGTGCAGCGATTTCCAATGTGATGGCAGCCGCTGCTGCGCACCCGGCCCCTGGCAAACAGGACATCTTTATGAAAAACATGTACGCCGCGATGGTGCCTGCGCTTAGCCCCAGCGAAATCGCCGAATTACGAAAAATCAATCCGAACAAAGCCATCATTGAACAACGCCGGTCAGCCGACGTAAACAAGTTCCGCGAACAGCTGAACCAGATTCAAGAGGTACTCGGCGACAAATTCCATCACACAATGCAGGCACGACAAGTCACACCCGCGGTCATCATTTCGGAGCTCGCCAAAGCCGGCAAGTCCTCGACCTCAAAAACGCTATTAATCCATGGCCCAGGGCATGGTATTACGGCCGGATACAACGCCAGGACGAGAGAATGGTTTTATTTCGACCCTAACTTTGGGAAAGCGACATTTACGACTGAAGCGGCGATGAGTGCTGCGCTGGAAAGTACATTAAACAGCGGTCTTAGCTCACACCTGATGCCGCACTTTACAGGCACCACTCGCGGCACACGTGAGTATAAGATGTCGGTATTCGAGGACGCGAACCTGAACAGTACGATCAAGGGGACGGGCGTTGATTTGTCCTTTTTCTACCGAGACAATTTGTTTAAAACCACCCTGTAAACCGGTCTGAAGATCCAGCGTTGTCGCTAGGATGGTCGTTTTTGTGGCGACCATCAACGTGCGTCAATGGTGCTTTTGGAAAGTACCATTGACGCCCTGCCCCTCTCGATGCCACCCACTCGTGCGCAACGCGACATTTTCTCTGATTCCCTTCACAATGCCGCAGCCTACGGAACTTGCCGAGATTGACGCGACTCATTAGAGAATGGTCTTTCAAACGATCAAGACCTGCCCCTCCATTTTTCGGGAATTTTCATTATGTCCGCTACCGCCTCCACCCTCCTTGTAGTCGAAGACGACGCCATCGTGCGCATGCTGATCGTCGATGTACTCGAAGAATTGGAGTTCACGGTAGTAGAAGCGGCGGACGGGGAAGCAGCCCTGGTGATCGTGGAAAACACCGATCAGGTGATCGACCTGATGATGACCGATGTCGGCCTGCCTGATATGAATGGAAAAGACTTGGCGAAGAAGGTGCGTGAGCTGCGCCCTGCTCTGCCAATCCTGTTTGCCAGCGGCTATGCCGACAGTATCGATGTGCCGCCCGGCATGCAGGTGATCGGCAAGCCATTCTCTATCGATCAACTGCGCGACAAGGTCAAATCGATGCTGGCTGATCGTCTGAACTGACGTTGACGCTGCCCATTCGCGGCAGCACGCTCCTCATTTTTGTAGCCCTGGCGAACATCATCGGCCCATCGCGGCGATTGCGAGGGCCGCTCTGCGCCTCAACACCTGCCCTGACCCGCATGACGGCTATAGTCTCAGTTCACCTTGTTTGCAGGGATTAACGTGACGTTCGGCCAATAAAGCTGGACACTCAGCACTTTGATCCCACGCCCTTTATAAAGCACTCTGGAAGGACGCAACAACATGATTGGAAAACCGACGCGCCTGCTGTTGGCGAGCCTCTCGATTCTCATGAGTACCGGCGCCTGGGCCGATTTTACGGCAACCCCTGCCGAAGCCCGGGCCATTGCCAAGGAAGCCTACTTATATGGCTACCCGGTAGTGGCAATGTACAAGAGGCTTTACACCCAGGCCGTTGATAAAGGCGGTGCCAAATTCAAGGCGCCGTTCAACCATATCGCTAATACCGCCCAGGTCTTCACGCCCAAGGACACGGCGTTCGCCACCCCGAACGCAGACACGCCCTACTCGTTCGTGTGGATGGACCTGCGCAAAGAACCTCTGGTACTGACCCTGCCGAAGATCGAAGACAACCGTTACTACTCGGTGCAGTTGATCGACCTTTATACGCAGAACATGGCGTACCTGGGCACCCGCAGCACCGGCAACAATGGCGGCCACTACATGATTGCCGGCCCGGACTGGAAGGGTCAGCAGCCGGTTGACATCGACCGAGTGGTCTACAGCGAAAGCAACATCGCCTACGCCTTGTATCGCACGCAATTGTTGGACGACAAGGACCTGAACAAGGTCAAGCAGATTCAGAACGGCTACAAAGTGCAGTCGCTGAGCAGCTATGTAAAACAGCCTGCACCCGCTACGGTGCCGAAGATCGAATGGCCCAAGCCTACGGCGACCATGACCGAAGGCCCGCAGCTGTTTCGCTACCTGAACTTCATGCTGGCGTTTGCCGCGCCCCAGGACAGCGAAAAAGACCTGTTGGCACGCTTTGCCAAGATCGGTATCGCCCCTGGCGCGCCGTTCAAGGTCAAGGCATTGACCGTCGAACAGCGCAAGGCGCTGGAAGATGGCATTGCCGATGGCCGGGCTGAGTTTGCGGCATTCAAAAAGGACAAGATCGACACTCATCAAGTGTCCAGCAGTGACCTGTACGGCAGCCGCGATCGCCTGAAAAACAATTACCTGTACCGCTACGCCGGGGCCGATCTGGGGATTTTCGGCAACTCCCCTGACGAAGCCATTTACCTGAACTACGCCGTTGACAGCGAAGGCAAGCCGGCCAACGGCGCACGCCACAGCTACACCGTGCACTTTGACAAGGATCAATTGCCGCCGGCCGATGCGTTCTGGTCGCTGACCATGTACGACGCAAAGACCAAGCTGCTGGCGCCCAACCTCAAGAAACGCTACCAGATCAATTCGCGGATGCTGCCCGACCTCAAGCTGGACGCCGACGGCGGCCTGACCCTGGCATTACAGCACCACGAGCCGCCCAAAGCCGAACAGAACAACTGGTTGCCGGCCCCGCCTGGTCCGTTTTATGCCGTACTGCGGATTTACCTGCCCAAGCCTGACGCGACTCAATGGCAGTTACCACCGCTGACACCGCTCAAGTAACACCCGGTGCCCGGCCGAAACCTCGATTCGGCCGGGTACGTCCCATCCTCGATGATAAGTGCGCCGTCCTGCCCCGCTATAACAACTCTGGCGCAGGGAATGCGTCGAACCCTCAGCGGTTTTTCAGCTTCACATAAGACTGATACACGTCCGACGCCCAGCCATCGATAACGCCTTTAACGTCATCCGCCTTCATCACTTGAGCGTCGTTGGACAAGGGCTTGCCGGTGCCTTTGCGAACCACCTGTGCGAGCACCTTGCCAGTCGCGCCATCCAGAAACTGCGCCTCAGTGCCCAGTGTCGTCTCCTGATCACGAATACCGGCTCCGGTACTCACCGCCGCCACCACCAAGGCCACGGGAATGTACTCGTAAGGCTTGAGGCTTTCGGTCTTGCTGCTCACGGCGGTAATGGCTGCGCGCAGCACGATCACGCCCGGGCCGGGGGCATTGGCCACCTGCATTGACTTGCTCAGCTCGCGCTTGAGCGCTGCGGTGTAGTAACTGTTGATACCGTTCAGGGTGCTGGCCGGAATTTTGGCGGTGGCCTGGGGTTTGGGATAGAACTGGGTGGGTTCGATGTACACCGCGGTGTAGCGCTTGAGGTCCAGGTTGGGATCGACCCAGCGCATCACCTCGGCGCCCGATGGCGACTTGGCCTCTTTAAGTTGGCTGTAGTCCGAGAGAAAACCGGAATACTCGTCCGGCTGGGGGGCCTTTGAGGCACACCCGGACACTGCGATAGTAGCGACGCACAGCGCACTGACCATTAGCCTTAGTTTCATCATTGAACTCCCTGGCGACCATCATTTAAACAACGAGCCCTATGTATAGCCAATGCTGAAGGAGTTTGCTCAGCCGCGTTCGCGCGGGATCAGGCTTTGTAACTGCGCGGCCAGGAAGTTGGCGTCGAAGGCGAAGGTGTCCGGGTCTTTCAGACCATTGGTTTTCTTCCACAGCCAGTCCTGTTTATCCGGCGGTAGCACCAGCGAGATACTGCCGTGCCGAGCAGCGGTCAGGCCTATCACCGAGACGGAAATCAAGCCGCCTGCGCCCATGACTTCCGGCACGAACTCAACGGCTTTGCCGGTGATCTGCACGGTAAGTTTCTCGGTCTTGAAGGTCGAACTCTCAACCGGCAGGCTCGGGCTGCTGGCGACATACGCTTCACGATGGACGTCCAGCAGGCCGACGGTCTTGACCGGTTCCAGCCACTGTTCAATCTGCCCGAACAACTCACCGAGCTTTTGCGCCCAGCGCGCCGACTGCACGTCGAATTGCTGTTTCTTGTGCGCTTCGCTATCGGCGTAATGACGAAGCATCTCGCCCAGTTGCTGTACATCGTCCATTGCAGATTTCCTTGGGTGAGCCAGGTTGCGAAGTAGGATCATGGCAGAAGTGGCGGCTCGCCGTATGGCTTAAAACTGCTCCGGTCATTTAGCGGGTAACTGCATATGACTAATCCGCAGGCGGTGAGTAAGGTAACGCGACATTCCTTGTCAGGAGCTTCGCATGCGTACCATTGGCCTAATCGGCGGCATGAGCTGGGAGTCCAGCGCCGAGTATTACCGCATCATCAACCAACGCGTGCGCGACCAACTTGGCCCACTGCGCTCTGCGCAATTGTTGATGTACAGCGTGGATTTCGGCCCGGTGGAACAGGCTCAGCATGCCGGCCGCTGGGATGACACCGCGCTGATTCTGGAAGATGCCGCGCGCCGCCTGCAAGCCGGCGGTGCCGAGTGTGTGGTGCTGTGTACCAACACCATGCATTTGGTGGCGTCGCGCATTGAAGCGGCGGTGTCGATTCCGTTTCTGCATATTGCCGATGCCGCCGGGGCAGCGGCCGTTGAGCGCGGCACGCTGACGGTCGGCCTGCTGGGCACCGCGTTCACCATGGAACAGGATTTTCTCAAAGCGCGCCTGGCCGCCCAGGGCTTGACCGTGCTGGTGCCCGACGCGGACGAGCGCCAGGCCGTGCACCGGATCATCTATGAGGAGTTGTGTGTCGGGGTGATCAACCAGGCTTCGCGCCAGGTCTATCAGCGCGTAATCGCCACCCTGGCCGCACGGGGTGCCCAGGCAATCATCCTCGGGTGCACGGAAATCGGCCTGCTGATCAAGCCTGAACACAGCGACCTGCCGCTGCTGGACACCACCGAGCTGCATGCGCAGGCCGCGGTGGCGTTTGCGCTGGAGGATTAAGCCGATTTGCGCAGGCGCGCCATGCTCAGGGTGTCGACAAAGACACCGTCACGCAGGGCGTAATCGCGCAACCGACCTTCAACTTCGAAGCCGAACTTGCGGTACAGGTTATGCGCCGCCTCGTTGTCGGCGTACACCGTGAGTTCCACGCGGTGCAGGTTCATCCAGTTGTCGGCCACATCCAGCGCGGCCGTCAACAACCTGGAACCCACACCCTTGCCCTGCCAGGCCGTCGCCACGCCCATGCCGAACGAACCGACGTGGCTCTGGCGTACGCGCAGGTACTGTTCCAAGCCGAGCTGACCAATCACCTCGCCGCCATGCATCGCCACCAGCTGTAGCCGGCGCTCGTTATCCATCACCAACCGCTTGCGCCAGGCCTCGATCGACTGAAAAGGCATTTGCAGCACCTGACGACACACAGCCGGTTCGTTATAGAGCGCAGTCACACCTTCAAGGTGGGCTTCGGTAAAGCGCTGGATCACGATGTGGGGTTCAGGCGTGTGCATTGTGTTTCATCCTTTGAAAGACAAGTGGCAGGCCAGTGTAGGGGCAAACCAGCTTCTCTGACGAGCCCGGAATCCTCCCGCAAATCAACCGGCTGTATCCTGCATCTGTACGATAGCGATCGCACCCGGCAGCGCGGATACTTGGCGCAGGCCCTGCCACGTCAATCCAACGTTTCGGCCTTTAACCCTGTGACGAAAACAACAAAAAAAGTCCCACAGAGGAACGCCCATGAATCGTCTTGATCCCTCGGGCCTGTTACAGGCCTTCAGCACCATGACCCTGGATTTGCAGCGACTTGCCCAGCACCAGGACATCGAACATTTTCAGCAGCATGCACTGACGCGTATCAGCCAGTTACTGGCGTTTGACAGCGCCTGGTGGGGGCGCGCGGCGCTGATAGGAGGCTTGCCGGAAGAGCACAGCAGCTATCTGTACCAGTTGCCGCCGGGTTATTTGGACGACTGGCAATCGATCCGCCATATGGATGTGACGATCAAGCAGGTACATGCGGCGCCAGGCCAGGCCGTCATCATCGACATGCGCAACTGCGCCAGCGGCGCCGGCTTGAATTGGCTCGGCGAACGGCACGGGATCGGCGAGTTGTTGTGCGTCATCCATGTCGACCCGCTCACTTGTCTGAGCGATCACCTGACCTTGTACCGCAAGCCTGCGGCTGCGAAATTCAACGAGCAGGACTGCCTGCTGCTCAACAACCTGATGCTGCACTTGGTAGCGGCGGTTTCGGCGAACCAGATCCGCACCCTGGTGGCCATGCGCGAAACGCTCACAAGCCCACGCAATCTCGCGCTGGCGGTGTGCGGCCCGCGCGGCGTCCTGCAGTGCGCCGAGCGCGGCTTTACCGATTTACTGCTCAGTGAATGGCCGCAATGGAGCGGCCCTACCCTGCCGGTGGCCCTGGATGAGCGCGGCTACGAGGGCAAGCAGATCCACATTGAGGTTTCGGCGGTGGGCGATCAGTTTCTGCTGGCGGCGCGCATCAACCGCGCCCTGCCCCAGCTCAGCCCAAGGGAAAACGACGTCGCCCAAGGCTTTGGCGAGGGCAAGACCTATAAGGAAGTCGCCCGCGACCTCGGCCTGTCGCCCAATACCGTACGCCATCATATTCGCGCTATCTACACCAAGCTCGGCGTCAAGGACAAGGCGCGTATAGCGCACTTGGTGCACGCCCCACCCGACTGATCTACACCGGTTTATCGCAGCGTTTTGCACTGTCGTTTTGACGGTCACGGGTTTCTTTTGCCCATTTTTTTACCGCTGCTGCACTCGCCCTGACGCTCCATTCAAGAGACGCCTCGCCATGACCCCAACAACCGTGCGTAACCTGACGGTGCTGCTCGGCGGCACACTGCTGTGCCTCGATAGCCAGGCTGCCGACCTCAATGCCCGCGACTTTTTCAGCGCACCGCCAGGCACCAGCCTGGGCGTGCTGTACTTGCCTGCGACGCGTGCCGGAAATTTCCACGGGCCTGCCGATACCACCGGCAAGGCCGACCTCAGGGTGAACGCTCTGGCATACCGCCAAGTGTATTTCACCGACGCCTGCGGCACGCTGTGCACGCCGCAAGTCATCGTGCCCTTCGCCGACATCAATGCGCGCTTGCCAGGCGCCAGCCAACGCACCGGCGAAAGTGGGCTGGGCGATCCGCAAGTGGGCGGCACCGTGTTTTTCATCAACGACCCGGCCTCTCGTACCTACAGCGGCCTCTTGAGCCTGATCACCGTGCCGGTGGGCGAATACCACAGCAACAACCCGGACGTGTCTGCGGGCGCCAATCGCTGGGGCGCAACCTTTGTCTACAACTACACGCGAGGCATCGGCGAAAAATGGGTGCTGGAAGCCAATCTGGAAGCCCAGCTCTACGCCCCCAATGACGACTATTTCGGCAGCCAGCTCAAGCAAGCCCCGCTGTATCGCCTGCAAGCATTTGCCTCCTACGACTTCAGCCCCGCCACTTACGGTGCGTTGCGCCTGATCCAGGCCGACGGTGGGGCGCTGCGCCTCAACAACCGTCAACTCGACGACACCCACAAACGCTACACCCAGGTCGGGTTCGAGGTCGGGCACTGGCTCGACAAGCAGAACCAACTGATGTTCGGCCTTTCGCAAAATGTCGCCGCGTCCAACGGTTACGCCGGAACCGATGCGCTGTTGCGCCTGGTCCACGTGTTCTGACGCGCTTTCCCGAGCCCCTTTTCCCGGAGCAAGAAGATGCACACTCAAACCCATGCCGCACAACATGAGGCCTCAGCCTCATCGTCCTCCTGGGCACTGCTGGCAGCCATCGTGCTGTTCGCCGCAATCACCCCGACCATCCTGATGACCGCCCCCGCCGTGGCTTCACAGTTGGCGAGTCAATGGCAACTGAGCCCTGCGCAAATCGGTGATCTGTTTTCCGTCGAACTGGGCGCCATGAGCCTGGCGACGCTGCCCGCGCTCTGGTGGCTCAAACGGGTCGACTGGCGGGTGGCAGCCTTATGCGCCGCACTCCTGTTCATCGCGGCCAATCTGCTGTCGATGCTCGCCGACACCTACGCCAGCTTGCTTGCCTTGCGCTTCGCCAGTGCGTTGGCCGGAGGTTCATTGATGATTATCTGCCTGGCCAGTGCCGCCCATACGGCCAACCCCAGCCGGGTCTACGGGTTATGGGTGATGGGGCAACTGGTGGTCGGCGCCTTGGGCCTTGCGGTACTTCCGGGCTTATTCGAACGCTACGGCTTGAATGCCTGCTACCTCATCCTGGCGGTCCTGATGACCGTACTGTTGCCACTGGCCCGTGGTTTTCCCGCCAGCCCGGCGAACAAGGCGAACGACAGCCCTTCGCTGCACCGCTCACCCTGGAAGGCCGCGCTGGGGGTCGCAGCGGTCCTGGCCTTTTACATCAGCCTCGGCGGCGTCTGGACCTTCATCGGTGCCCTGGGTGCGCGTGCCGGAATCTCGCCACAGCACAGCGGTGAAGTGTTGGCCGTCGCGACGCTGATGGGCATTGCCGGGGCGGCGTGCGCTGCGCTGATCGGTGCGCGCCTGCCGCGTGGGGTGCTGTTGCTCGCGGGCTATGCACTGATGGCGACCGCCGTGCTGCTACTGCTCGGCCAACCCGCGCTGCTGCGTTTTGCGCTGGCGGCGCTGCTGTTCAAGTTCACCTGGACCTTCATCCTGCCGCTGATCCTCGCCTGCCTGGCCGACCTGGACCACAGCGGCAAGTTGATGAACGCCTCCAACCTGGTGATCGGCGGCGGCCTGGCCATCGGCCCTGCCGTCGCCGGCCGGCTGATCGAGACCAGTGGCGGGTTTACCGCGCTGCTGGTCGGCGCTGCCGTTATCACCTTGCTGTCCCTGGCGATGACCTTCGCCAGCCGCCCATCACAACCCCGTTGAACTGGAGCCTGTATGAACCGAACCACCGCGTTTTTCTTTGATGAAATGACCCTGTGGCACAGCGCCAGTGCCCACGCGCTAACCTTGCCCGTGGGCGGATGGGTGCAGCCGCCGGCCGGCAGCGGGCATGCCGAGTCGCCGGACACCAAGCGACGCTTTAAAAGCCTGCTGGACGTGTCCGGCTTGAGTCGCCACTTGCACCTGCACAGCGCCCCTCCCGCCAGTGAAGAGGATCTGCTGCGGGTGCATGGCAGCCACTACCTGCAACGTTTCAAGGCCCTGAGCGATGCCGGCGGTGGTGAACTCGGCCCCCAGGCCCCGATAGGTCCGGGCAGCTACGAAATTGCCAAGTTATCCGCCGGCTTGACCATCGCCGCGGTGGACACGGTCCTAAACGGCCAGGCACACAATGCCTATTCGCTGTCGCGGCCACCGGGGCACCATTGCTTGGCCGACAGCGCGATGGGCTTCTGTTTCCTCGCCAACATTGCGCTTGCCATCGAAGTGGCCAAGGCGCGCAACGGGCTGGGCAAGGTCGCCGTGATCGACTGGGACGTCCATCATGGCAATGGCACCCAATCGATTTTCGAGGACCGGGGCGATGTGTTGACGATTTCACTGCATCAGGACGGTTGTTATCCGCCGGGTTACAGCGGCGAGCAGGATCGCGGCCGTGGCGCCGGCCTGGGGGCGAATATCAATATTCCATTGCCGCCGGGCAGTGGGCACGACGCGTACCTGCATGCCATGGCGCGCATCGTGGTGCCGGCGCTGGAACGGTTTCAACCGGAGCTGATCATCGTTGCTTGCGGCTATGACGCCAACGCCGTCGACCCGTTGGCGCGCATGCTGCTGCACAGTGACTCTTTCCGGCTGATGACCCGCGCGCTACGCCTGGCGGCAGAGCGCCTGTGCCAGGGCCGCCTGGTGCTGGTGCATGAGGGCGGCTACAGCGAAGCCTATGTGCCGTTTTGCGGGTTGGCCACCCTGGAGGAGTTAAGCGGTGTGCGCACAGCGGTGCAAGACCCGATGCTGGAATTTGTCCAGTTGCAGCAACCCAACGCGACGTTGCTGACATTCCAGAAGCAATGGATCGAGCAGTTGGCGCGCGGGCTTATCGATTAAACCCTGGGCGCCGCCAGCCGCCATAAGCGCGCGATGTCCGAGGCCCGCTCGCGTAATAAACGCGGCGCTTCGCTGCAAGCCTGTTCCAGGCTCATCGGGCCCGAAGGCAAGGCGAATGCGGCGTCCACACCGTGGGCGTACATTTGCTCGTAGCCATCGCCCAGTGTGCCGGCGATCACGATCACCGGCACGTTGTGCTGGCGGGCAATGCGTGCCACGCCGAACGGGGTTTTGCCACGCAGCGTCTGGGCGTCGAAGCGGCCTTCGCCGGTAATCACCAGATCGGCGCCCCGTACGGCTTCGTCCAGCCCCACCAATTCGGCGACGACCTCGACGCCGGCGCGAAATTGCGCGCCCAGGAAGGCCTTGGCGGCAAACCCCAAGCCACCTGCTGCACCACTGCCGGGCTCATCACGCACGTCTTTGGGCAGAACCTTGGCGCAGTGATCGGCAAAATGGCCGAGGGCGGCGTCCAGTTGTTCGACCTGCTGCGCATTCGCACCTTTTTGCGGGCCGAAGATGGCAGAAGCGCCGTGTGCGCCGCACAGCGGGTTGTTCACGTCGGCGGCAATCTCAAAGCGTACGTGGGCCAGCCGTGGGTCCTGTTGTTCAAGATTGATGCGCGCCAGGCCTGCCAAGGCCAGGCCACCGGGCGCAAGTATCTGGTCCTGGGCATCGAACAGTTGCACGCCGAGCGCCTGCATCGCGCCTGCACCACCGTCGTTGGTGGCGCTGCCGCCAATCGCCAGGATGACGCGCCGGGCGCCAGCATCCAATGCGGCGCGTATCAGTTCGCCGGTGCCGTACGTGGTGCTGGTGCAGGCATCGCGCTGACCCGGCGGCACACGTTGCAAGCCGCTGGCTTCGGCCATCTCGATAATCGCGGTGCAGCTGTCGGCCAGCCAGCCCCAGCGCGCTTCAACCGTCCCGCCCAACGGACCTCGCACAGTGTGGCTGCGCAGTTCGCCATTGCAGGCGGCGAGTACCGAATCCACGGTGCCTTCACCGCCATCGGCCATCGGGCACTGGATCAAGCGTGCATCCGGCCACACCTGGGCCAACCCTTCGGCAATCGCCTGGGCGACACCTTCGGCACTCAGACTGTCCTTGAATGAGTCGGGGGCGATGATGATTTTCATGGGGTTTCTCCGTTTTTTATAACGCCCATGCTGCCAGTTGGCTGCGGCAATGACGCCGGTCAGATGCACAAGTGTGAGTGAGGTTTGTTGTTCATTTCGACAAAGCCTGGGGCAACAACTGTACGCCCAGGTAAAGGGCAAGCATGCCGTCGAGGGTCAGTGGGTCGACACCACTCAACTCGGCTATGCGCTCCATCCGATAACGCAGGCTGTTGCGGTGAATACCCAACGCATCGGCACATGCCTGGCTCTGGCCGTCGTGTTCGCACCAACTGCGCAACGTCGCCAGCAACTGACCGTTGGTGTCCTTGGCCAGCACTTTGCGCAACGGGTTGAGCAATTCGTCGAGGGCGTCTTCATTGCGGTGTCGCCAGAGCATCACGGGCAAACGATAACGGTTGAGCGTCAACAGCCGTGATTGCGGGAGAATATCGCGACCATAGGCGAGCAAGTCCCCCACGCGACGGTAACACCGGCGCAGCCCCGCCAAGCCATCGGCCTGACCGCCCACGGCCACTCGCAGGATATTCCAGCCCATGCCTTCAAGCTTCTCCAGCAAGCGCAGGTTATCCACGTGCACCGCTGCCGGTCGGCACCACAGCAGGGAAAATTGCGCGGAGCTGACGCACCAACTGTCCGGGTAGCGGCTGGTGAGCCAGGCGCTCAACGCGTCCGCCGATTGGCCCACGCCCAGCTCGAACAGGTACGGCGTGCGCGTCATTTGCGGTTTGAGCCCCAATTGTTGCGCCTCATCGACCAGACGTGGCGAGTCGCCGGCGTCGGCCAAAAGCAACGCCAGCAGATCATCACAGCGCTGGCGCCGCCATTGCTGTTCGGCTTGTTGATGGCGATGGCTGACCAGCATTTCAGCCGTCATGCGCACCAACTCAGCGTAAGTGCGCAACAACTCGGGTTCACCGGTAATGCCGAGCACGCCGATCAGCCGCTGGTCGTGCATCAGCGGCAGGTTGATGCCGGGTTGCACGCCCTTCAGGTGTTTGGCGGTCTGACCGTCGATTTCCACCACCCGACCGTTGGCCAGCACCAACTGCGCGCCTTCATGACGCGTGTTGATGCGCTCCGGCTCACCGCTGCCGAGGATCAAGCCCTGGCTGTCCATGACGTTGACGTTGTAGGGCAGGATGGCCATGGTGCGATTGACGATATCCTGCGCCAGGTCATGATCCAGCTCGAACATGGGGCTAAGTTCCTTGAAAGGCAGGGTTGTTCATAGGCACAGCGCAAAGCACGCTTCACTGTGCGCTAGCACAAAGACAGCACCCCGGCCGGTGGCCGAGACTCTTTGGGCGATCAACGTTACCCTCGCATCGCGAAAAATCATAATAAAGAGAGACTGCCATGTCACAGAGCGCCGCTGCCACACTGGCCACCGATGACGATAAAAACGCCATCTACAAGCGCATTACCCTGCGCCTGATCCCCTTCATTTTCATCTGCTACTTGTTCAACTACCTTGACCGGGTGAACGTTGGCTTTGCCAAGTTGCAGATGCTCGACGCCTTGAAATTCAGTGAGACGGTGTACGGCCTCGGTGCCGGGATCTTCTTTATCGGCTACGTGCTGTGCGGCGTGCCGAGTAACCTGGCGCTGACCAAGTTCGGCCCGCGCCGCTGGATCGCGTTGATGATGATCGTGTGGGGCACCTTGTCCACCTGCCTGCTGTTCGTCACGACGCCGACGCATTTCTATGGGCTGCGCCTGTTGACCGGCGCCGCTGAAGCCGGCTTTTTCCCTGGCGTGGTGCTGTACCTCTCGCAGTGGTTCCCAACCTTTCGCCGCGGGCGGATCATGGCATTGTTCATGTCGGCGATTCCGGTCTCCGGCTTGCTCGGCAGCCCGTTCTCCGGCTGGATCCTCAACCACTTCGCTGCAGGCCAGGGTGGCCTGGCGGGCTGGCAGTGGATGTTCCTGCTGCAAGGCATCCCGACCGTAATACTTGGCGCACTCGCTTACTTCCTGCTCAGCGACAGCTTTGCCAATGCCCAGTGGCTCACGCCCCACGAGCGTGCAGTGCTGGAAGCCGATCAGGCGATGGACTTGGCCAACAAGCCGAAGACCACCACCGATTCGCTCGGCGCAGTGTTCAAGAACCCGGCCATCTGGGCGTTCGGCCTGATCTACTTCTGCATCCAGAGCGGTGTGTATGCGATCAACTTCTGGCTGCCGTCGATCATCAAGAACCTGGGTTTCAGCGATAACCTGGTGATTGGCTGGCTGAGTGCGATTCCGTATCTGCTGGCCGCCGTGTTCATGCTGCTGGTGGGCCGCTCCGCCGACTTGCGCAAGGAGCGTCGCTGGCATTTGGTGGTGCCGATGTTGATGGGCGCCATCGGCCTGCTGATCGCGGTGAATTTCGCCACTACCCCGGCGATTGCGATTCTCGGCCTGACCATCGCCACCATGGGCGCCCTCACCGGCCTGCCGATGTTCTGGCCGGTGCCAACCGCCCTGCTCAGCGCGGGCGCGGCGGCAGGCGGTTTGGCGCTGATCAATTCCATGGGCCAGATGGCCGGCTTCCTCAGCCCCTACATCGTGGGGTTTGTGAAGGATGCCACCGGGTCCACGGACATGGCGTTGTACCTGCTGGCGGCGGTGATTGTCGCGGGCAGTGTGCTGGCATTGCGCATGACCCGAACATTGAAGGTTTGATCCACCCCGCTGCCCGGCTTGCGTCGGGCAGCGCACGATTATTCAGGGCAATTACGCGACGGGTTGCCACATGCCATAAGCCGGAGCACCTGTTTATTCCCCGTATAGGCCTCGTGAGCCTTGTCGGGGCGTTCAAGGAAACCCAATAAGGTGTTGTCATTGGACACGAGCACATTGACCAACGGATAGAAAGGCACCTGCTCACTCTTTGGCGTCGAGACAAACGTCAACAGGTCACTGGGGTCGCTGAACATCACCAACTGCGGCCCCGGCAAATTGGCAAGCGCACGGCTCGCCCCAGCCCGAGGCGATTGCGGGGAAGCGGCATCCCCCAGCTTGATCACCATCGCCCTGATCGGGTCCTGCGGATACCGATCATCAGTGTCCAGTGCATTGATCCCCGTCTGCAGGTTCTGATCCGCCAAGCCCAGCAGCGGCAATTGATTAGCCATCATGAACACCGTTCTTGTGCGCATGAAAGTTTGCCGCGCAGCCTGGCCCTTGGCGTCATCGGCATTGGACAGCAGGCCGTTCAGCGCATCAAACACCACTTTGCTGCCCAGGCTCTCCGCGAGAATGACCAGTGGTGTTTGCTCGGTTGCGACGCGCTGTACTTGCTGGGTTGCCGTTCCCTCACCGCCGGGGGTGGCCAAGGCCCGAAGAATGGCCGTCTGGATCTGCCCGCTGATAAAATCCCTGGATTTCCCCTGATAGATCAGCGCATCGGCGAGGCAATCGTCGATCATCTCGTCCTTGAGCACTTTGTTAATGCTTGCGCGCTGGTAAGGATAAGCTGGCGTGCTATTGCCGGAGTCGACACACACTTGGCTTTTGTTGCTCTGGTCATAGCACAACTGTTCCTTGAGCGGCGCTATGACCGGCCACCACGCCAACGCGTTGGCACGCACATGGCCACCCGCGATCGCAAGGTTCTGTTGGTACAACTGCACACGAGTGCCCGGCACGTCAGTACGCTTGGGTGCGACAGGATCCTTGCCGCCGAGCATCGCGTTCAAATCACGGATGGACTCGGCTGCCCACTGTGCGTCCTGGGTACACATGCCATGCACTATCAGTACATCCAGTGTCTTATCGGGAGCGGATTGCAGCATCGTCGCAATCCCCGCAAATTCGGTGCTTTCTCCAGGCGGCGCATGAAATTGCGGTGGGTCGTAGGGCGTAGTGCAACCTGACAACCAGGTGGCCCCCAGCATTACGCTGGGAGCGATGAACAGAGAAAAAAAGCCTGAGCGGGTAGACGACGTCAGCATCGGGACACTCCTTTGTGCGAGGCCCAGGCTGAAAACAGGGCTAGCCGAGGCAAATAAGCCAGCCGCACTATCGCGTGATCCCAAAGCGTGCGCACCTGTCAACATTGACAGTAGACACCGCACCAAATGGTCTGCTGCTACAGCAATCCCCCGCCGTCGATATCCATCACGGCACCGGTCATAAACCCGTTCTCCATGGCCAGCACATACCCCGCCGCAACCTCCTCAGCCTGCCCCACTCGCCCAACCGGCAAGGCCCCGCCAGCCTTGGCGAACATCGCCAGCCGCTGCTCCTCTGTCAGCCCTGCATAAGCCGGTGTATCAATCACCCCCGGGCTGATCACATTGACCCGACGGGGCGCCAATTCTTTTGCCAGTTGCTTGCCCAGCGCTTCGGTCGCAGCGTTGATGCCGGTCTTGATCAACTGGCCGGGCGCCAGTTTGCGGCCCAGTTGGCCCGAGGTCAGGCTGATGCTGCCGTGCTCAGCCAAAAACGGCAGCGCCTGTTGGATTGCCCGCAGCGCGCCCCAGAGTTTTACGTTGAAGTTGTCCTGGGCTTCGGTCAGGTCGGTTTCACTGAGGGTTTTGGCCCGCACCGACGGCCCGGCGGTATAGACCAGATGATCAAAGCGTCCGACCGCTTCGAACAAACGCTGCAGGGAGACGCTGTCGGTCACGTCGACCGGCTCGCTGCGCACGCCGTTGTCGACACTGGAGGTCAAGCGGCGCCCGGCCAGCACCACCTGCGCGCCACGCGCTGCGGCGGCCTTGGCCACTGCTGCGCCGATACCGCTGCTGCCGCCAATCACGATGACGGTTTTACCGCTGAGGGGGGATGTCATGAGGTTGATACCTGATTGAGAAAGTGAGTGTTGATCTTCTCAGCTTGGCAATCAGCGAAAAATCCCGGTAAAACGACAAGATCTTTAAAGGATTTTTACAAATGAGCTCAACCCTGGACCTGGAAGTGTTTGTGCGCACCGCCGACACAGGCAGCCTCTCGGCGGCCGCGCGTAGCCTTAACCTCACGCCGGCAGCAGCCAGTATCGCCCTCAAACGGCTGGAAACCCGCTTGGGCATCCGCCTGCTCGCCCGTTCCACCCGCAGCATGCGCCTGACCGAAGAAGGTCGGCGTTACCTGGACAGCGTACGCATAGCCCTGGAAGCCTTGTCCGAGGGCGAGCAAGCGATCAAACAACAAGGCCAAAGCCTCAGCGGCCTGTTGCAGTTGGCCGCCCCCTCGGATTTCGGGCGCAATGTGCTGCTGGGCTGGCTGGATGAATTCAAGGTCGAGCACCCGAACATCCGCCTGCAGTTGTTGCTCAACGACAGCAACGCCGATTTGTTCCGCGACACCGTCGACATCGCCCTGCGCTTTGGTGTGCCACGGGACTCCAGCCTGGTGGCATTACCCGTCGTGCCCGGCCACCATCGCATTCCTTGCGCGAGCCCTGACTACCTCGCGCGGCACGGTACGCCGCGTACGCCTGCGGACCTGGCGCAACACAGTACGCTGCGCTACATGCGCCGGGGGCAGCCGAATAACACCTGGTACTTTCGCCAGGGCGCACTGCTCCAGGAAGTCGAAGTGACGGGCGATTACCTGAGCGACGATGGCGAAATTGTGCGGCGTTGGGCGTTGGCTGGCCACGGGGTCGCGTATAAGGCCAACCTGGATATCGCCCGGGATATCCAAGCCGGGCGCCTGGTGCCGCTGTTGCCCGATTGGCAAGGCGAGCCCACCCCGTTCAACCTGATGTGCCCTCACCGCCTGCAAGTGTCGGAACGGGTGAAAGTGCTGCATCGTTTTTTACAGCAGCGCTGTCAGACCTTGCTGAGCGCATGAAGAAAGCCGTGCCGGGGTTGTTCCAGAGCCCTTGAGTCTGGTATTGCATCACTTACGTTTCCCAGCCATGAGGATCTTTGCATGATTTACCGCACATTGGGCCAGTCCGGGTTGAAGGTCAGCGCACTGACCCTGGGCACCATGATGTTTGGCGAACAGACCCACACCGAAGACTCGCTGCGCATCATCGACAAGGCCTGGGACCAGGGCATCAACTTCATCGACACCGCCGACGTTTACACCGGCGGGCGCTCCGAAGAAATCGTCGGCGAAGCCATCGCCCGCCACCGCTCGGATTGGGTGGTGGCGTCGAAAGTCGGCATCGGCCCATTGGACGGTTTACCCAACCGCAATGGCCTGAGCCGCAAGCGCATTTTCAACGCACTGGAAGCCAGCCTCACCCGCCTCGACACCGACTACCTGGACATCTATTACCTGCACCGCGAAGACCACGACACGCCGCTGGAAGTGACGGTGTCGGCGATAGGCGACCTGATCCGCCAAGGCAAGATTCGTTATTGGGGCCTGTCCAACTACCGGGGTTGGCGCATCGCTGAAGTGATTCGCGTGGCCGAGCGTTTGGGCGTAGACAAGCCGATCATCAGCCAGCCGTTGTACAACATCGTCAATCGCCAGGCCGAGATCGAACAAATCACCGCCGCTGGCGCCTATGGCTTGGGCGTGGTGCCTTACAGCCCGCTGGCCCGTGGCGTGCTCAGTGGCAAGTACGCACCTGATGTGACGCCCGAAGCCGGCAGCCGCGCGGCGCGCCAGGACAAACGCATTCTGGAAACCGAATGGCGGGTTGAGTCACTGCGTATTGCCCAGCAGATTCAGCAATACACCCAGGGGCGTGGCGTGGGGATCGTGGAGTTTGCGATTGCCTGGGTACTGAACAACTCGGCGGTCAGTTCAGCGATCGTCGGGCCGCGTACCGAGGCGCAGTGGGATGCGTACACCGGGGCGCTGGATGTGAAGATCAGCGCTGAAGATGAGGCGTTTATTGACTCACTGGTGACGCCGGGGCATTCGTCTACGCCGGGGTTTAATGATGTGGGCCATTTTGTCTCGGGTCGCGTAGCTCGTTCTTAGCGTGTACCCCGGCTCGCCCGCCGCCTGTGACAAGTAGCAGGGTGTGGCGAGCCGCGCTCGCCATAAAAGCCCGCTTGCCACAGGGATTGGCCAAAACCGCGCGTCGTGAAAAATTTTCCGCAAAACGCCCCAAAACCGCGCAACCGATTCCGCCAAAAGCACCATAATCCCCTCCTGAAATCTCTCTCTTTTGTAGCAATCGGTTTTCGCGAGGACAGTGTGTCTAAAGGTGTTGTGTTATCGGTATTGGCCTCGGTGTTGTTTGCCGTGATGTATTACTTCACTTCGTTGCTCACGCCATTGAGCGGCCTGGAAATTTTTGGCTGGCGCATGTTGCTGACCGTGCCCTGCATGACCGTGTTCATGATCGTCAGTGGCGAATGGCGGCGCGTGTGGGAACTGGTGCGAATGTTGGTGGCCAAGCCGAGGCTGATTGGCGGTGTTCTGCTGTCGTCGGTCCTGTTAGGTGTGCAACTCTGGCTGTTTATGTGGGCACCGCTGAATGGGCGCAGCCTGGATGTGTCGGTGGGGTATTTCCTGCTGCCGCTGACCATGGTGCTGACCGGGCGTTTGGTGTACGGCGAACAGCTGTCACGCCTGCAGCAGATCGCGGTATTTTTTGCCGCGCTCGGGGTGCTTAACGAGTTGTATCAGGCCGGGGGTTTTTCCTGGGCGACATTGGTGGTGATCATCGGTTACCCGATCTATTTTGTGGTGCGCAAATACTTGGGCACCGATCACTTGGGCGGCTTGTGGCTGGACATGGCAC
The DNA here is from genome assembly GCF_045447295.1 of Pseudomonas sp. O39. NCBI lineage: Bacteria > Pseudomonadati > Pseudomonadota > Gammaproteobacteria > Pseudomonadales > Pseudomonadaceae > Pseudomonas > Pseudomonas sp. O39. Next base: position 18,233 of record NZ_JBJGXV010000028.1, on the reverse strand, counting down.
TGATGCTGCCGGTGGCCTGGTGGTTTGTGCAGAGCGGTGAACAGGGGTTTGCCGTGCTCGATGTGCACCCCAAGCTGTACGCGTTGATTCCGATGCTGGGCTTGATCAGCGCCTCCGCCCTGGTGAGCTATATCGTTGCCAGCCGCTTGCTGGCGTTCAGCCTGTTTGGCTTGCTCAGCTACGTGGAGCCCGTATTGCTGCTGGCGGTGGCGTTGATATTGGGAGAAGGCATCAAGGGCGGCCAATGGCTGACTTACATCCCGATCTGGCTGGCGGTGATGGTGCTGGTGTATGAAGGGTTCAAGCACTTGGTGCGTCAGCGCAGAGCGTGATTCGCAGGCAATAAAAAGCCCGCCCGAGGGTTAACCTCGGGCGGGCTTTTTTACGCTTAGTCGGCGGTCAGTACACCACGACGCACCTGGTCACGCTCGATCGACTCGAACAGTGCCTTGAAGTTGCCCTCGCCAAACCCATCATCGCCCTTGCGCTGGATGAATTCGAAGAACACCGGGCCCATCAGGGTTTCCGAGAAGATCTGCAGCAGCAGACGTTTGTCGCCTTCAATCGAAGAACCGTCGAGCAGAATGCCGCGTGCTTGCAGTTGGTCCACCGGCTCGCCGTGATTCGGCAGGCGGCCTTCAAGCATTTCGTAGTACGTGTCCGGCGGCGCCGTCATGAAGCGCATGCCGATCTTCTTCAGCGCGTCCCAGGTCTTGATCAGGTCGTCGGTGAGGAACGCCACGTGCTGAATGCCCTCACCATTGAACTGCATCAGGAACTCTTCGATCTGGCCGGCACCCTTGGAGGACTCTTCGTTCAGCGGGATGCGGATCATGCCGTCAGGGGCACTCATGGCCTTGGAGGTCAGGCCGGTGTATTCGCCCTTGATGTCGAAGTAACGCGCTTCACGGAAGTTGAACAACTTCTCGTAGAAGTTGGCCCAGTAGGCCATGCGCCCGCGGTACACGTTATGGGTCAGGTGGTCGATGACCTTGAGGCCGGCGCCCACCGGGTTGCGGTCAACGCCTTCGAGGTACACGAAGTCGATGTCATAGATTGAGCTGCCCTCACCGAAACGGTCGATCAGATACAGCGGCGCGCCGCCGATGCCCTTGATCGCCGGCAGGTTCAGTTCCATGGGCCCGGTTTGAATATGGATCGGCTGGGCGCCCAGCTCCAGCGCGCGGTTAAACGCCTGTTGCGAGTCTTTGACGCGGAACGCCATGCCGCACACCGATGGGCCGTGCTCGGCCGCAAAGTAGGATGCGAGGCTGTCGGGCTCGTTGTTGAGGATCAGGTTGATCTCGCCCTGGCGGAACAGGTCGACGTTCTTGGAACGGTGGGTCGCGACTTTGGTGAAGCCCATGATCTCGAAGATCGGCTCCAGGGTGCCCGGGGTTGGCGATGCGAATTCGATAAATTCAAAGCCCATCAGGCCCATTGGGTTTTCGTATTGGTCGGCCATTTTCGGCGCCTCATTCTTGTAGTGAACAAATAGTTATTTGCGAGCAAGGATGAGGTCGGAGGGAGGCGCACAAGAGAGGCCCCGCACACTGCGTGCGAGGAAGTCACCAAAGATCAGGGGGGAGCCGAATAGCTTCATGGTTACATCAGTCTCTGACGGCCGAGGCTTGCGTGAGCGCAAGTCCATATTCTTGTATGCGTAAATCGATTCTACACAGCGTAACCGTATTTGTCCGCACTCTTATCAAATCCCCATTGGCTTGGCCTGCGCAAGGGGTTTGTTGCACAGATAAATGCCAGACAGGATCACCGCGCCGCCCAGCACCATGGGCGCAGTCAGTTGTTCGCCCAGCAGCAGTGCGCCGCACATCACCGCTGTCAGCGGGTTAAGCGCAATAAACACACCGGCACGGGTCGCGCCGATGCGCCGAATGCCGTCGTAATAGCCGATGTACGCCAGTGCTGAGCCCAGCACGCCCAGGTACAACAAACTCAATGCCTGCGGCAGTTGGAGGCTGCCGAGCCCTTCTGCGGTGAAACGTCCCATGAACAGGGTGAGGACGGTGAGCATCAAGGTGCCCAGCAGCACGGACCAGGTGACGGTTTGCAAAGGGCCGAGGCTCTGATTCAGCTCACGGGAAAACAGCGAGTAAATCCCCCACCCCACTACGCAACCAAAAATCAGCACGTCGCCCCGCCAGTTGCTCGCGGTGCTGTGCAGCAACTCAGGGTTGCGACTGACAATCACCACGGCGGCGCCCGCCAGGCATAAGGCGATGCCCATAACTTTGGCGACACCCAGGCGCTCTTTGAAGAGCCACCATGAGGCCAGGCCGATCACCGCCGGATTCAGCGCCACGATCAACGAGGCGCGCGATGCGTTGACGTAATGCAGGCCATAGAAAAAACACAGGTTATAGAAAAAGATGCCAAAGAAACCCAGCACGCTCAGCCGTACCAGTTGCCGAGGATCGGGTCGCGCCAGAGGAATCCGCGCGCACACCATAAACAGCAGCAGCGCCAGGCTGGCCAGGATAAACCGCAGGCTGGCGGCCAGTAACGGGGCGATCCGATCGGCCAGGTAGCGCCCGGCGACAAACGTGCCGCCCCATATCATGGTCACAGCAGCAAGTTTCAGATAGGTCAGTCGATCGGACAGAGGGTGCATGAGGAGGTGCTCAGGGTATTGAAGGATTGGCGTATTCTTCGACTAATGATCGGTAATCGTAAAATGAGCCTTTACTCATGACCCTGACGCAGTTGGAAATATTTTCGTTAGTCGCCGAACTGCAAGGTTTTACCAGTGCAGCTCACCGCCTCGGCATCAGTCAATCCGCGGTGTCGCATGCGATCAAGGCCCTGGAACAAGAGTTGGGCGTGGAATTGTTCCGGCGCCACCAGTCGTTGGTGGAACTGAGCGATATCGGCGCGCAATTACTCGGGCGCGCGCGTGCAATGCTGGGCCTGGCCAATACCTTGCAGCAGGAAGCGGCCGATGCCCGCGGGATGAAACGCGGCACACTGCGGATTGGGTCGTTCGGGCCGACGGCGTCAATCCGCATCTTGCCCACGCTCCTGCGGCAGTTTCGACAGGCTTATCCGGGCATCGAAGTGCACGTGGACGAAGGGCCCGACAGACAGGTTATCCAGTGGCTGGATGAGCGCAGGATCGATGTCGGGTTTGTGGTGCTGGATCAGGAGCGCTTCGACACCGTGGCCTTGTTCGAGGACCAACTGGTGGCACTGCTACCCGCCGGTCATCCACTGGCCGCTAACGCGGCGCTGCCCTTGCAAGCGCTGTGTGATGACCCTTTTATTCTCACCGAGGCCGGTTCCTCGGAACTGGTGATGCGTTTGTTCAGCGAGGCCCGTTTAAGGCCTAAAGTGCGTTATCGCTGCGCCCAATTGCTCAGCACGCTGGAAGCCGTCAGCCGTGGCGACGGGCTGAGTATCGTGGCGCAAGCGTCGCTGCCGGAACACGTCGACCCACGCTATGCAGCGCGGCCGTTGTCTCCCGCGGTGCCACGCCGGATCGGTCTGGCCGTGCTTGACCGCCGCCAGTCCTCACCTGCCACCCTGGCGTTCATCGCGCTGGCGCAAAAGCTGCACCACGCCGGGACTTAGCGATAACTCATGGTGAACGAGGCCAACCCGTTAGCGACGCCGGGCGTGATCGTTTGCTCGGTTTGGACGTAACGGGCGGTCAGGGGGATCGTCACCTTGCCATTGCCGGTGCTGCCCACCTGCCATTGATTCAGGTTGCCCACGGCCGCGGAATCGGCGCCATACCTCACCAATTGGGCGCCATGCAGCAGTTGCAGCGCCACGCCACGGGCGTTTGAAGTGCGGGTCAAGTTCAACCGGTCACTGCGATTAGCGTTGTCAGTCTGGTCGGTTATCGTGATGAATACATCCTGGGTACCACCAGTTCCGCCAGCGCACTCCAAGGTAATATCCTGGGTCACGCTGCCGGCGAAACTGCCTGGCCCCTTGAAATCACGGCTGGCTATACGCCCCACCGGCATCGCAATCGACGGCGCAGAGACACGGCAGGTAGGCCTGCGCGGTGGTGCTATAACCGCAGGGGTAAAGTTGACCGCCACATAGCCCGGACCTGCGGTCGATACATTTGTCAGCGTGTACCTGGCGATATTGCGGGAGGGAATCGTACCGGCCGATACCGGCCCGGTGGCAACCAGATAGACCCGCCCTTGAAGCCCCCAGCCATTGGGTTTGTTATGTTTGGTGTTTAACAGTGTGGTGCCGGTGTGGCTGATGGCACGCATTGGCTGGCCGGGGTCCCTGGCCATCATGGCGAACCCGACCCCGGGCAGGCCGGTGGCATACACCGGCATTGACACGCCTGAGGCGCTGAACGTCCTGCCACTGACTGGCGAATTGACCACGCTCATGTTCGCAGACACCGGTTGCTCGACGGGCCAGTCCTGATATCGACACAGCATCACAAAGCTATTGTTGCCGAAGTCATAACCGTTCGCCGCACCTATCACCTGACCCACTTGCGGGTTGACCGGCAAGGTGATCGGCGCAATGGAGAGGTTCAGTGTCGCTTGTGGCGTACACGTGCCAGCACTGAAATGAGCATGGGCCGCCATCGCAAGTCCCCAACCCGCCAACAGTGCGCTCATGCGAAAAAACCTGATCATATCGCCACATCCTCTGTAACAGGACCCGCCAGGGACACCGAATGCTCGCGCGTCACGCCGTGGTCATCCAGGGTGGTAAAGCGCAGCGTCGCCGAGCCTTGCCAAGGTGCTGACCGGCCTTTCAACATCAGGTTTGCCGTGGTGCGTGGCAACAGCATCGGCGGGTCCTCACTGGGGTACTCGACGCCCTCCAGGGTCAGCACGACGCTGGATAACGTCACATGAAAGGCACTGGGGTTATGCACCCGTAGCACCGGGCTGTCGCCGCCCAGCCGCCACCGCAGGGTCTGCACGGCGTCCACCTCCCGGCCTGTCAGTGCCTCTGGGCGCAGGAACAGCTTGATTCGTGTGCGAAAGACAAATTGCAGTTGATTGCTAGTCCTGGCCGTGGGCCGGATACCTCGTACATTCAGCCAATACACTGACTCTTGAGGGCGTGCGTTCGCCTGCTCCTCAGCGGGGTGGTAAGCCAACCGCAACCCCTGTGCCGTGCCGGCCTCCAGCCGCAGGATCGGCGGGCTGACCGTAAACGGTACGTCACTCAACTCCGGCAAGGCCTCAGGGTCGCCGCGATCAATCCATACCTGCACCAACCTCGGGCCGTCAGCTTCGTTGCGAAGGTTGACCGTCACCTCCCGCGCGGCGGCGGGGTAGATGATGCGGGTTCGATCTATGACGATTTCCCCGTGCGCCGGCCACATCTGAGCCGCCAGTGCCAGACCGAACACGGTCCTCAACCACCTGTTAAACATCAACTGCTCTCCTCCTGCCTATCCAGGTCGCCCTTGCACTGGCTGATCAACTGGTCCGCGTTTTGCTGGCGCCGGCCGGGTTTTCGGGGTGGCAAGCGATACTGGATAAAGCAGCGCTCGCCGGCGGCCTCAGCCCAGCGGACGGTCAGCGTGCCGTGCTCGGCAACGCCACGCACAAACGCCTTGCCGGCCTGCCCGATAACGCCGACTTCACTACCGTGTTCATCGAACACCTGTGCGGCGAACGGCACGGGTTTGCCGTCTGGATAGGTCGCCTTGATCACCACCGCCCGGCCGCTGACGGTCTCGAACCTGACCCGCGACACCGCCCCCATCGTGGGGACGACGTGATGGTTGGACGCTTTCAACTCCACATCCATGGGCATGCCCTGTGGATCAATGGCCACTTCATTGCGCTGGTACGCCCTGAGCGAGGGCATGACGCCATAGCCGTGTTTGTCGATACGCACCCCGGAACTGCCGAGCTGCGCGCCCTGCGCATCCGGCGCATAAACCAGCGCCGAGGCTTCACCTAGGCTTGGCGAGAGCGTGACGCCGCCGTCATGGGCGATGAGCCCGCCATCGGCGCTCATGGACACTTGCGCGCTGTCCCGGCTCTGGCCATAACCGGCGCGCAGGCTGGCGGTGTTGCTGCGATAGCCCGTGTAGGCATTGAAACTTGAGCCGTGCTGGTTACCCGTGCCGTGGTTGCCGATCAGCCCGTAGTGAGTGTGATCTGAATCCCCCAGCAAACCATTGATTCCGACTTGCTGTTGGCTGCCGCGCGAATCACCGGCGTCCCGGTAAAGCGAACTGCTCAGGGTCGGTGCGTGCGCGCCATCGCCCAACGGCATGGAGAGGGTCAGTACCAGATGATTATCGACACGCCCTGCTTGCGTGGCCCGGCCAAAAAAGATCTCGTCACTGCGTTCTCGGTCGCTCGAGCGATGCGTTTCACTGACCCTCGAGCGCTGCGCCGAGAGGTTCCAGTTGAGCTTCTTCCAATGGGCCCCATAGCTGACAGTGAATGAAGTCTGGCGCCCTTGCGTCCCGGCCCAGTAGTCGATGGAACTGCCGTACACACTCAGCGTGCCCTCGCCCACCTGCTGACTGATCGTCAGGTCCAATCGACTTTTCTGCCGGGTATAACTGCCCATGCTCCCGCCGTGATGCCCCAGTTCCCGTACAGTCAGTGCGTCAGGCAGGCTCAGATAGCCTTCGGTAGAGAAGCGATAGGCCCCCAACATAAAATGTGTCCCTGAGTACGGCACGTTCTTGCTATAGGCCAGGCCCCAGCTTTGTCCGCCGAACAGCCCTTGCCCCGGCACCTGAGTACGCGAGCGCGTGCTGTCGAGGGCGAACGCGCCGATAGGCGTGCTCATCGCCACACCCACCTTGGCTTGACCATAACCCTGGGAAAGCGTGCTGCCTGCGTAGGCGGTCAGGCTATTCGTGAGCCCCTGCTGGAGGGTGCCCTGGAATACCGTGGGGCTGGCGCCGGCTAGCCCGCGTTGTTGCACGCGCCCCATGGTCACGGTGTAGTGGGTAGCGCCATTACGTAACAGGTGCGGGGCAACCGAATAGGGCACGACAAAGGTGCTACTCCGCCCGTCCACCTCGGTGACGCTGACGTTGAGGTCGCCACCGTAACCGGTGGGGTAAAGATCATCGATCACAAAGGGCCCGGGAGCCACCGTGGTTTCGTAGAGCGTGTAGCCATTCTGGCGCACCGTCACCGTGGCATTGCTTTCGGCGACGCCGCGAACCTGTGGTGCATAGCCTTGTTGCGACTGCGCAAGCATGCGGTCCTCGGTCGCCAGGGTAATACCCCGTACGCGCACGCCGTCGAGGATCTGGCCGCTGCTGAAACTGTCGCCAACGGTAAGTTGCGAACGCCAGGTTGCAAGGGAGCGTTGCAGGTAGGTGGCCGTTTGTTGATAAGGCAACCGGCCACTTCGCGATGCCCAGGCTTGCCCTCCCTGGTGGCGCAGTCGCCAGTCACCCAGGTTGACGCCGCCGTTAAGGCCCAGGTAGCCCCGGTCCTCACCGGCGCCCGACGTCACCGCTGCGGCGCTGAAGTTGTAATTGAGCAGTGCGGCATCAATGCCCTCGTCCCACTGGGCAGGGTCAATGTAGTCGCGTGCGGAGCGGTTGATGTAGACCTGCGGGATACTCAGGTCCAGCGTCAGCGACTCGGTGTCGACGCGGCTGCTGGCCATGGGGATCCAGTCGGCGAAATCGCGGCAGGCAGCCTGCGAGGCGCCGTCGAGTGGGTGCAGCACCACCCCGAGTTCGGCAAGCTGTTGCGCACTCACGCACGGCTGCGCGCCATCCTGCTCATTGCGGGGCACGAAATTGAGCGCGTGGCGGCCAATCGATTGCCCATTGAGCATCACGTCTACGCGATAAACGCCAGGCGCTAGCGTATTGACGGCATTGAAACGCGTGATGTCCGCCGGGCTGGACTGGCCGCTGCTGAAAGCCTCTATGTCAAACAACAATGGGGCAGCCTCGACCGATATCACCAGCGTACTCAGGAGGCCGAACAACACCACCAGCCGAGGATGGGAAAACAGCCAGGCGCATTGGTAGAACGTAAATTGTAATGAGGCAGGCATAGTCAGAACTTCAGGGGCGCACGCTGCGGCGAGGAAAACGCGCCGTAGTCATTGATGTATTTAAAATGCACCTGGGCATCAGCGGGAATTGCATGCACGACCTCGCGCACGGCCAGTGTCAGATGACCGCCGGGCGCCACCATGCCCTCTCCCGCCGGCAGCAGGCGCGCTTCAGGTTGCGCGCCCATGGCCAGCGCGACCTCGTTGAATGTCACGTGATAGGCCGATGGGTTGTGCACTTCCAGGAGCGCGCCCTGGGCGCTGCGGTGCAGGGTCCAGCGTAATTGGGCGGGCGCCTCGTCCGTGCTGCCGGGTAAATGGGCCGGCCGAAAAAACACTTTGGTGCGGATGCGAAAGGCGAACTGCAGGTGGCTCGCAGGAGCGTCGTCCTGAGCGGACTGCTCAGCGTTGACCTTGGGCGGAATCTCAAGCGCGTTCAGCCAAAACACTGACTCGCGGTCAGCCGGCAGCGGCTCTTGGGTATAGACCAATCGCACCGCCTGGCTTTTGCCCGGGTCCAGACGGAATACCGGTGGCGAAAGAATGAAAGGCACTTCACTGCCTGACGGGGCTGACGCTGGGTCACCCGGGTCCAGCCACACCTGCACCAGGCGCGGAGCCCGCGGGTCGTCGTTGGTCAGGCGTAGCGTGACTTCACGGCGCTGCTGCGGGTAGATGTGCCGAGTGCCGTCAATCACCACGCCGGCGTGGGCGGCGCTTGGCCATCCCGCGCTGATCGAAAGGGTCATCAGCAGGCAACTCAGAAGCAAGGGTCGGGCGAGCATGGATCGGTCCTTCAAGGCGCTGTCCGGTGCCTGGCGAATCGCCAGGCACCTGGGCCTTGATCAGGGGAACGTGATGGAATACAGCACTTGCGTGCTGACCGGGCCAGGGGTTGCAACACCGGTGGCGAAATACTGAGCCGCGAACGGCAACGACACTTCACCGTTTTCAGGGACCTTTGCGGCGCTCGAATTAAGGGCGAGGCGAAGGTCCATAGGGCGGTGAGTGGTGCCGTCGACAATCTGTACTTCAACCAGAGAAGCGGGCTTCGGCGAGGCAGGCGCTTGATTCTTCAAGTTACCGGTAGCCGGGTTGATGGCAGGGCTGCTGCTCTCAAACAAGACGGCCACGGCCGTGTCCTTCGGGCAAGCACCCACTCGCACAAAAAAGGGCGTGGTGCCGGCCGTCTGGCCTCTGGCCTTGAGCGCGCTGGCCTGGACCTTGCTGAGCGCCACCGCGAAGTTCGAACTGGTGCCAGCCGCGGAGCCGGAGCCGCCACTGATACTGCACGTTGTACCGGTGATTTCACCGGTCAGGCTGATCGTGCCATCTGCGCCAAACACAGGCAGCGTGGCAACGCCGGTAGCGGCCAGCAAGGCGGCGGCCAGTCGGATTTTTTTCATTGCGGGTGTTTCCTCATAAGTAGCGTTAACGGGTTGCAAGACGAATTTCAATTATTGAAAGACGAGGTTGTACCGTCCCGCCAAAGTTGGGCTTGAACGGCTGAGAGAGAGGCTGGAGGGGGTGTTGTTCCTGAGTCTCTTACTTTTTGCAACGATGTTTATCTTGCCAAGGTGAAGTGCCCGCAACAACTGACCAAACGGCTAGGTGGATGGGCCTCAAACAACTGAGCACACCGGCGTAATGCCATCTATCATCGGCATACACCTCTGTTTTCATTTCGTTATTGGCTGCCCCTATGCCCCTCACCGCCAAAGGCCCACGAAGCCGAACCGTACGCGCGTTTATCAGCGGAATCTGCGGCGTGCTCCCCGTTTTACTGGGCGTTGCGATTCTTTATTGGCAGGCCGAACGCACCCTTGAACAAAGCACGGACCAAACCGCCCACGAAGCCGTTCGCCAATTCGACTTGATGCTCGACAATACCGCCCTCGCCGCCCGCACATTACTGCCGCTGGCCGGCCACCCTTGCGACAACGGTACGCAACTGGCCCTGCGTGAGCAGGTGACACGTCGGCCCTTTGTGCGAGCGACGACCCTGTCCTGGCAGAAAAACATTTATTGCAGCTCGTTGTTCGGAGGTACTTACCAGTCAGCGGTTAACCCGGATGATTACGTTGATGGCACGCTGAGGTTGATGAACGGCAACCCGGTGACGCCGGATACCGCGCTGCTGGTTTACCGCTTGGTCGAAGGCGATAAAGCCGCATTTGCCTCAGTTGACGGCTACCACCTGACCAACGCCTTGCGCCTGATCAGCCGTTACGCGTACCTGATCCTGCAAGTCGGCCCCAACTGGTTGGATGCGGACGGCAAAGTACACAACACCGCTGTGCCGGAGTACGCCGTGGCCCATCACCACTTGGCCTCTGAGCGTTATCACTACAGTGTCGACGCAGGCATGCCCGACGGCGAGGTCTGGCGTTATATGGAAGCGCGCTACCCGGCCCTGTTCAGCCTGCTGGTGTTCTTCGGCGTACTGGCGGGCATGCTCGCGCACTGGCTGCAAAAGCGCTCGTCCGCACCCACCCACGAGCTGCAGCGCGCCTTGGGTGCCAACGAGTTCATTCCCTATTTCCAACCCGTGGTACGCGGCGATACCCGCGAATGGGCTGGCTGTGAAGTGTTGATGCGCTGGCAACACCCGAAAGAAGGCCTGGTGCGCCCTGACCTGTTTATCCCGCTGGCCGAACACTCCGGCCTGATCGTACCGATGACCCGCTCACTGCTGCGCCAGACCGCCGCGCAACTCGCCCCACATGCCGGGCGCTTCAGCCCTGGTTTTCATATCGGCGTGAACATCACGGCACACCACTGCCAGGATCTGGACCTGGTACAAGACTGCCAGGAGTTTCTCGCCGCCTTTACTCCAGGCCAGGTGACGCTAGTGCTGGAGTTGACCGAACGCGATCTGATCCAGCCTACCGACATCACCCGCCGCTTGTTCGACGCCCTGCATCAACTGGGCGTGATGATCGCGATTGATGACTTTGGCACCGGCCACTCGAGCCTGGGTTACTTGCGCAACTTCAATGTCGACTACTTGAAAATCGATCAAAGCTTTGTCGCCATGATTGGGGCCGATGCACTCTCAAGGCATATTCTTGACAGCATCATCGAACTCTCCGGCAAGCTGGATCTGGGTATTGTGGCCGAGGGTGTGGAAACAGCAGAGCAGTGCGAATATCTCGCGGCACAAGGTGTGGATTTCCTGCAGGGTTATCTCTTCGGTCGACCGTTACCCTGTGAAGAGTTCATTAAGTCCCTGACCAGCCATTGAATAGCCATCTACTGCGCTCGATGAAATAATCTTATTAAAGCAACAACGTGATTTACTCGTGCGACATTAACTACTACAATTTTTCCTGCCTGTGCTGAACTCGCAGAAAGGCCTCTTTCTTTGAGTCACCTTAAGCTCTTGGCTTACTAGCTTTGTCTGCAGTTGATATCAGCCAACTACACTATTGGAGTACAGATTTTGTCCAGACTCGCCGAATTTCGCGCAGCAGAAAAAGCCCTTCAAGAGCAGCTTGCCCAGCTGGAATCCCTGAAGAACGACGCCGGCCTGAAAAAAGAAATCGAATTTGAAGAAAAGCTGCAAGGCCTGATGAAGCACTACGGCAAAGGCCTGCGCGACATCATCTCGATCCTTGATCCAAACCCAGGCAAAGCCGGTGCCGCCACCAACGCCCCCAAACAGCGTCGCGCGCGCGTGGTCAAGGTTTACCACAACCCGCACACCGGCGAACTGATCGAAACCAAGGGCGGCAACCATCGCGGCCTGAAAGCCTGGAAAGAACAGTATGGCGCCGCCACTGTAGATTCCTGGCTTCGCGGCTAATCAAAAGTCACTAGCAAAAAGCCCCGCCTACGCGGGGCTTTTTTTTTGAGGGTTCGAAAACGAATCTAACTACCGTTTCACTTTGTTCACTATCGATCAAAAGGGTGTGTTCAAAGTTTCAGACTGTCGCGCACCGAACTCACTTCACCCTGGCTGGCCTCGTAGGCTTCGGCTTGGCCCGCGTATGAAAAAACATACGCTTTATCGGTATCTACCGCGCCCACCAATGTTTGTGACAACACGTGCCGTCCGTTCTCGGTAATCACGCAAGTAGTTTCCATCGCCTCAAGACGGCTCAATGTGGTTGGGTGCATTTTGCTGCACACGCTTTGATAACCACTGCGGGCAAATGCTTTCTGGATGGATTTACGCATGTCCAGCAACACACCCTGAAGATTAACTTTATGCCCGGCCTCAATCGGTGTGCCGGTCAACTCCATGACCATCAAGGTATTGCCATTTTCATCATTCTTGATCGCGCGTTGCCGAGACGCCGCCAGGGGGGTTACCGGCGCGGCGTCGTCGGGCACCACCTCCTCGACTTGCCAGCCGCTGGGCCAATGAATTTCCGGGTCTGCCGCTTGCACGAATGAACTGCCCAAGAGTGGGCCAAACAGCAAACACAAAGCACTCAACAGCGGTTTACGGAATTCAATCATTGCGAAAAACACCCAAGGTTCAAGCGCCAAAGTTTGACGCCCGATACCCGCAAGTCGCAAGCGCTGTGTGACCTTTTCATTTGGCGCAGCAGGCAGGCCTTGCGTATCATGGCCGCGCTGCATGGATGCTTGCCGCACGCCAAGGGAACGCTATTCTCACTTCAAGCCGCGTTTGCCCCATTTTTCTGGAGGGCCCATGAGCCTGCACGATCTGAACACTTTCCCGGGCGTCACCGCCCAACCCGACACCGCGACCACGAACTTCGTGTTCAACCACACCATGCTGCGGGTCAAAGACATCACCAAATCGCTGGACTTCTACACCCGCGTCCTGGGTTTTTCCCTGGTTGAAAAGCGCGACTTCCCGGAAGCCGAATTCAGCCTGTACTTCCTGGCTCTGGTGGACAAAGCCCAGATCCCGGCAGATGCCGCTGAACGTACCCAGTGGATGAAATCGATCCCGGGCATCCTGGAACTGACCCACAACCACGGCACCGAAAACGATGCCGATTTTGCCTACCATAACGGCAACACCGACCCTCGTGGTTTTGGCCATATCTGCATTTCGGTGCCGGATATCGTGGCTGCCTGCGAGCGCTTTGAAGCCCTGGGTTGCGACTTCCAGAAACGTTTGACCGATGGCCGCATGAAAAGCCTGGCGTTCATCAAAGACCCGGACGCGTACTGGGTTGAAATTATTCAACCGGCGCCGATGTAAGCCGCTTATGGGTGGGTGCAGAGCGTCACTGAATGCATTCCCACGCAGCGCGCAGGAACGAAAAAACCCCATGATCACTCATGGGGTTTTTCGTTTTCGAGCGCGAATTTATGCCGGAGCGGAGGTTCGGATCAGGTGATCGAAAGCACTCAAGGAAGCCTTGGCACCCTCGCCTACCGCAATCACGATCTGCTTGTACGGCACGGTGGTTACGTCACCGGCAGCGAACACCCCTGGCAGGGAAGTTTCGCCACGGGCGTCGACAATAATCTCGCCACGAGGCGTCAGCTCCACAGTGCCCTTGAGCCAATCCGTGTTGGGCAGCAAACCGATCTGAACAAAAATGCCTTCCAGGTCGATGGTGTTGAACTCACCGCTATCGCGATCCTTGTATGCCAAGCCGGTGACTTTCTGGCCATCGCCTTTGACTTCACTGGTCAGCGCGCTGGTGATGACATCAACGTTCGGCAGGCTGTAGAGCTTGCGTTGCAACACCGCATCGGCGCGCAACTTGCTGTCGAACTCAAGCAACGTCACGTGGCTGACGATACCGGCCAGGTCGATGGCCGCTTCAACGCCAGAGTTACCACCGCCAATCACCGCTACACGCTTGCCCTTGAACAACGGGCCATCGCAGTGCGGGCAGAAACACACGCCCTTGGCCTTGTATTCCTGCTCGCCCGGCACACCCATTTCGCGCCAGCGGGCGCCGGTGGCCAGAATCACGGTCTTGGACTTTAGGGTCGCACCGCTTTCAAAGCGAATCTCGTGCAAGCCACCGGCATTTTTCGCAGGGATCAAGCTGCTGGCACGTTGCAGGTTCATGATGTCCACGTCGTACTGACGCACGTGTGCCTCAAGGGCACTGGCCAGTTTCGGCCCTTCGGTCTCTTGTACAGAGATGAAGTTTTCGATGGACATGGTGTCCAGTACCTGGCCGCCAAAACGCTCGGCCGCCACACCGGTGCGGATGCCTTTACGCGCGGCGTAGATGGCAGCCGACGAACCGGCTGGGCCACCGCCGACGACCAGCACATCAAAGGCGTCTTTGGCGCTGATTTTCTCGGCGGCTTTTTCGATGCCGCTGGTGTCGAGTTTAGCGAGGATTTCTTCCAGGCCCATGCGGCCCTGGCCGAAGTTCACACCGTTGAGGTAAACACTGGGCACTGCCATGACCTTGCGCTCATCGACCTCAGCCTGGAACAGCGCGCCGTCGATAGCGACGTGGCGGATGTTCGGGTTGAGCACCGCCATCAGGTTCAACGCCTGCACCACGTCCGGGCAGTTCTGGCATGACAACGAGAAGTAAGTCTCGAAGCTGAACTCGCCTTTCAAGGCGCGAATCTGTTCAATCACTTCGACACTGGCCTTCGACGGGTGGCCACCGACTTGCAGCAGGGCCAACACCAGCGAAGTGAATTCATGGCCCATCGGGATGCCGGCGAAACGCAGGCTGATATCGGCACCCGGGCGGTTGATGGAGAACGATGGCTTGCGCGCATCATCGCCATCGGTTTTCAGGGTAATCAGCGTGGTGAGGCTGGTTACGTCCTGCAAAAGAGCGAGCATTTCCTGGGATTTCGCGCCGTCGTCGAGGGAGGCGACGATCTCGATCGGCTGGGTGACCCGTTCCAGGTATGACTTCAACTGAGCTTTAAGATTGGCGTCCAACATACGGGCGATTTCCTATTAATTCGGTTTATTGCAGACAAAAAAACGCCCGAGCGAAACTCGCCCGGGCGTTTTGAGGGCGGTGCAGCTTACTTAAGGTGCGGCACAATCCGCCCTGAGGTGTTTCACAGGCTTAGATCTTGCCGACCAGGTCCAGGGACGGAGCCAGGGTGGCCTCGCCTTCTTTCCACTTGGCTGGGCACACTTCGCCCGGGTGGGCAGCAACATACTGAGCGGCCTTGATTTTGCGCAGCAGCTCGGAAGCGTCACGGCCCACGCCGCCATCGTTCAGCTCAACGATTTTGATCTTGCCTTCTGGGTCAATCACGAACGTGCCGCGGTCAGCCAGGCCAGCTTCTTCGATCAGTACGTCGAAGTTGCGGGAAATGGTCAGGGTTGGGTCGCCGATCATGGTGTACTGGATTTTGCCGATGGCTGGCGAAGTGTTGTGCCAGGCAGCGTGAGCAAAGTGGGTGTCGGTGGAGACGCTGTAGATTTCGACGCCCAGTTTCTGGAATTCGGCGTAGTTGTCAGCCAGGTCTTCCAGCTCGGTTGGGCAGACGAAGGTGAAGTCGGCCGGGTAGAAGAACACTACGGACCATTTGCCTTTCAGGTCAGCATCCGACACGTCTACGAAGTTGCCGTTTTTGTAGGCGGTAGCTTTGAACGGTTTTACTTGGCTGTTGATGATAGGCATCGATGACTCTCCGTCAGGGGTTAGTAAGTTGATGGGATGAATCCTACCCACTCTCTCCGACGATGGCTCATTGGCAAACCTGATGCTGACGATTGGTTTTCGCTATCAAGTGACACTATTAATAGAAGAAATCTCAAATCAGCGGTTGGGTGGCCAAGGTCATGCCAAGAAAGGGGGTCATGCCGAGATAAGGGAAAATTAAGCCGTTCGATCTGTAACGATATGATTTTTATGATTTTTCTATGACTGATAATTTCGAACAAACAAAACGCAAAATCCAGCCCTTTTTGATTAGCCCTCCTCACAAAATCAAAGCGTATGGCTTCGCTGGTTTTCTTAGGAATCGAGGACTAGGTTGATGACTTAGTTCGTAATAGCGTTCCGGCGGCGTTTTGCTCGAAAGCACTAGCCTCCTCGATGTAGCCGTGTACGGTGCTATCGTGCCGCCAACCACCCTGGCGCTTAATTTCCAGAAAATCCGCCCCTGCACGATAAGCACTGGTGGCCAAGCCTCGGCGCAGGCTGTGGCTGCTCATCTCCAGGTCATGCAGCAACCCCGCTTCACGGGAGCGGCTGGTCAGAATGGTATTCACGCTGCCCTCGTGTAGCGCCATATCACCGACTAAGTCCCAGCGGCTGATGCGCCGAAACAACGGGCCTTGCTCAATCTGAGCGGTATCGAGCCAGCGCCGTAACGCCTTCGCGGGGCAGCAAAGGCCGTCGCCATACGGGATTGCCTTTGACAGGCCCTCACCCTCCTGGTCCGTCTTGGAACGGGGCAATAGGATTAGCAGTCCCTCCCGCTCCCACTGCAGCTCGCGAACCTCCAGCGCGACCAGTTCGCTGCGCCGAAAAGCGCCGAAGAATCCGACTTGCAACAATGCGCTGTCACGCCGCGCGGCAAGCCCGCCGAGCGTGTCCAGGTACTTCACCATGCGTTCGAGATCCTCCATGTGTAGGGCCTTGGCTTTTTTTCGAGGACGCCCGTTCACCCGTTCAATCCCGCGCAAAGTCTTGCGTACGGTGGCGGTGACTGCTGGGTCAGGAAAACCTTGATAGCGGTGCCATTGCGACAGCGCGGTGAGGCGCAGGGCCAGGGTGCGTGGGTTCAGCGCTTCGGCGAACGACAGCAGGTAGCGAATCACCGCGGCCTCATCGCACGGCAACACGCCGCCCCAGGCTTGGAAGTGGCGAATCGCCGAGCGATAAGTGCGCCGGGTGTTGTCGGCGGTGGCCGCGGCGAGAAAGCGCTGGTGTTGCAGGGCCAGTTGCTCGGTGGTGGCGAGCGTACCGTGGGTACGGATCAGCGCAGAAGGGTCGTCTGACCGTACTGCAGGGACGCTGTCGTCGCTCTTGCTCGCTGTCATCAAGAAACGCCTGTTTAAGCTTTGTGTACCGCTGAGTATAGGCGTGGATACCGATCATGAACATTTAACTCACGATAACCACGCTTATCGCGGGTTAATTATCCACATCTCCAAGCTGGTCTATTCTGTACTTTAAATGATGTATTACGTTTTCCATATTACGCTACGAAATAATCGGAGACCGGTATGGCTCGCCCAGGTGTTCTTTATGTTCAGGTGGCCAACGCGGCGGCTCGACTCGCGGCCGAGGGCCAAAATCCTACAATCGACAGTATCCGTGCCGCCCTCGGTGGAACCGGTAGTAAGAGCACTATTGCGCCCTTGTTAAAACGCTGGAAAAGTGCACACCCGGCCACGGTGATCCAGGCGGATCTTGGCTTGCCGGCCGAACTCGTGATGGCGTTGAAAGAGGTGTACCTAAAAGTTCAGGCGCAGGCGACCCTCCAATTCGAACAAGCGGAGCAGATCCATCAGGCATCTAACGCCGCGCTGCACGAACAGTTGCAGCAGACGGTTGTGGAGCAGGAAGCTCTACTCAACATCCAGCAGCAGCAAGCGCTGGCTCTTGTATCAGCCGATACGCGTCTCCAAGAGTTGGATGAAACCGTGCAACGTCAGGAGATCGCCTTGGCCGGCCTACGCAGTGAAAAGCTCGGTCTTGAACAGCGACTCGCTGACCGCGTCGCCGAGCTGGCCTCACTGACCCAACAACTGCAGCACGCGCGCGTGCAGTTTGAGCATTATCAGACATCGGTCGCTCAGCAACGCGCCGACGAGCGTCGGACCGCTGAACAATGCCAGCATCGCCTTGAATACGAACTGACTGAACTCCGGCAACGACTGCTCGCTCAGCAAACCCGTCTGGGTGAGCTGCAGGCTCAGGAACAACAACTGTCACAAGACAACGTTCACCTTCAAAGCTCCCTGCTCACTGCTCAGGAGGCGCTCATCCAGAGCCGTAGTGCACATGCGCAGGTGGTGTATCAACTTGCCGAGCTGAACCAGACTCATCAGACACTGGAACAGCGTCATGAGCATAGCGAACGGCGTTTGGTTGAGGCGCAGACCAACCTGGCTGTGATCGAACGGGAGCTAGGTTTACTGGCGCAACGGTTAACCCAAACTGAAACCCAATTGACCGAGTTGACCACAGAAAAGCAATTGCTCCTGCAAGACAACGCGGTACTCATTAGTCAACTGGCGGAGTTCAGATCGAAGCAATCGAGCCTGTTATCGGGGTCTTGACATCCGGCCAGCCAATCAGGCTTGACGATCTGGAACAGACGTTTCATAAGCTGAAGAGGACGGCATTTCC